>JBLNBY010000222.1:0-6496 GCA_050260295.1 Bacteroidota bacterium | reverse complement strand
GGTCTCTTTGATGGTACGGCCGAGAACTTCGGCCTGGGCGAAATCCCTAACCGCGTGACTCAGGTCAAGAAAAGCCTCGTCAATGGAGACCGGCTCGATCACCGGTGTAAACTGTTGAAGTATCTGGAAGAGCTCGTGGGAGACCGCCGCATAGCGGGCCATGTCGACGGGTAGGAAGACGCCGTGGGGACAGAGGCGGATGGCGGTGGCAAGCGGCATGGCCGAGTGGACACCGTATCGCCGGGCTTCGTAGGAGGCGGTGGAGACTACGCTGCGCGGCTCCCCCGGCCGCCCGCCGACGATGACTGCCTTCCCGCGCAGTTCGGGCCGGTCTCTAACCTCGATGGCGGCAAAGAATGCGTCCATGTCGACGTGCCCGATCAAACGTAGCGGGGTGCCAGCCACCCGGATTACCTCCCCTCCCACTATTTTATCGCATCCGGTTGCCGCATCCTGTTCACCATCATACAAGCCATCCACTGACCCATTCGGGGGTTTGGGTCGAGTGATGCCGGTTTCTCGCGAGGGCATACCTGACTGGATGCGGGAGAAGTATATCGTTCAGGCAATCAGCCACCAGCCTGGCTGGGCCGGCGCGCGGCCGGGCTGCGAGTGTGAGAAAGGAGTCGGATTGGCCGTCATGGCAAAGCGGTTTACAAACGCGGGTATGGGCAGACAATTGGCTTCCGAGGTAGAGCGTATCACCCAGGAATACTTGGGCCCGTCAGCGGCGCGGGATGTGAGTGACCTTGCTCCGGAGGAGCGGGAGGAGTTCTTTGACTACCTCCAGGATGAACTGGGAATCGTCCTGGACGAAGATCAGATGGAGGCGCTTACACAAAAGCCCCGCCTGCGTATGGAGGATGTTATCGCGGCCTTGCGCCAGGCCGGCGAGGAAGGAGAGGGAGCAGACCTGTACGACGACGAACTCGATTTCTAGATGTGCTTTACTGACACGAACCTGCCGCAAGCCCCCAGACTTTGATCCGAGGGGATGAGGCGGAGCGTCACTTCTGAGTTCTGATCCGCTGTACCCCTTTTGCCTTCGGAAGGCAAAGGATAAAATAAAAAAGGGAGAGCCCCGCTGGGGCTCTTTTCTTGTACGCCCGGCGTGTCATTTCCGCCGAGCCGGAGGACTGAAAGAAGTCCTCGTTGTGTGTTGGGACGGAAGCACTCATGCTCAGACAGGCCGGCTTATCCCGTGCCAGGCGTATCAGCGGGGCCGCGTCAAGTAAGGACTTCCCTGGGTAGATGGGGGGACCGTGGAGGAGCTCGGTGACCGGCCAGTGGATTAGACGCAGGCCGTGCACGAAATACATGCGGGAAATACATGCGGGAATGGAGGAGAGAGGCTTTCAAGGGTACGCCCGCGCCTTTGGGCATGCGAATCTGGAGGGAGGCGGTACAGTGGCGCAAAGCGGAAGCGGCAACGTGGACTATCAGCTCCTTGCTCGCCGAAAGGTAAACGACAACCTGTGGCTTCTCGCAGACAGGCAGCGGGGAGTGCGTGAAAAGGATGCAGCCCTGCGCCGGTTGGTACGGCTGCGGCGCTACACGCTGCCCTACTGTATCGAGACGCTGCGCAAGCAGCCCGGGGTTTTTGACGATGTCATCGCTCAGGTGCTGCAGGCATTGGGTGACCCTGCCTGCCTAGAGCCGCTGGCCGAGGTGCTGCTCGACCCGTCTGTTCCGGACGACACCAAGGCGGCTCTTCTACCCGTCTTCCAGTTTTACGAGGTGGACATGGAGAGTCTCCCGTGGAATGACGTCTTCCGCGACGTTCGGCGGGTCGCCCGCAAAGAGCTGCAGCGACTCGTCTTGCTAGCCGCCGCTGATCAGAGCATCGCCCAGCAAGTCCTCGACGAGATGGACCGGTTGCCCCCGGACGGAAGGGCAGCTTATGCCCGGTACCTGGGGCAGACGGGCCTGGCACAAGCGGTGCCCTTTTTAGCGGCGCTCAGCTGGAATGAGGATTTGGAGACCGTCCAGGCGGCTCTGGAAGGGCTGGCTGCCATTGGAGGCCTGGCAGCCTGGCGTGAGTTGCTTTTCCTCGCCTCCAGACTCCCAGAGGAAAGCCCAACCCGCGAGTGGGCGGCGCAGGCTGCCCAGGAGTGCGGGGAAAAACTGCGCCAGGCTTCCGCCGGTGGCAGGAAACCGCGCCTTTGGGAGACAGCGATGTCCCGTCCCGAAGTGGTGGGCGAGACGCCCGAGAGTGAACTGCGCCTGGAGGAGGCCGCGGTCAGTGCCGTAGACGGGGCGGGCAATCGTGCAGTCTGGCTGGCCTACGGTCATCCGGGTCACCCGCGACGTCCGTGGCAGACCATCTACCTCTTAATCCACGACGAAAAAGGTATGATGCTTTGTTTCGGTTCGTCGGCCACCCGGCGGACAGCCTTCCGTCGGCTCATCCAGGAGCTGCGGCAGGACACGGCGGTTTTGGTGGGCGACGTCGAATATGCTCTGACGCTGGTGCGGGATGCGCTCTGGCACAATCGCCGTTCCAAACAGCC
The DNA here is from genome assembly GCA_050260295.1 of Bacteroidota bacterium. Taxonomy (GTDB): domain Bacteria; phylum Bacillota; class Limnochordia; order Limnochordales; family DUMU01; genus DUMU01. The sequence goes on along the minus strand of JBLNBY010000222.1, from coordinate 3,986 downwards.
GCTGCCGGTTTCCTACCACTATTGGTGGCGTATGCTGGGGCTTCCGGCGGCAACCCCGCAGCCCTACACTCCTCGCTTTTCTCCTGCGGAAAGAGAGATGGCCGCGAGTGAGGTGAAGCCGAGCGAAACCGGACGGCTCCTCGACTATCAGGAGTTCGACGACTGGTTTCTGGTTGAACCGGCGGTGTACGATTGGATAGACCGGTTCGACAGCCTGCGGGAGGCAGGGGAGGAGCGGCAGGTGGCACCGGTGGCAACGGCGGGCGCGGGCGATCTCGAAACCGTGCGGGAGTTGCTGACCCCGGGCCTGGCTCGCTGGCGGCGGCGACTGGCCCTGATGGCGGATTTCTACCGGCGGTCAGGGAAGAGCCAGAGGTTCAAGCTGGCATTGGCGACCTGGCTGCTCTTCCGCCCCGAGCAGATGGAGAGCCTGCCATTTGCCGTCCGTATGATCCAAAAGAGCGTCAAACTGGCCCGGGGCAATATGCGCGAGGGTTTCGATCCGCGGCTGCTTCCCGAGGCTTTTGGCATTGTCTGACCATTTGGCGAAAGGGGACCCACTTGATGAAAGCCTGGTTGGAACAGGCTGCAAGAGTTGCCAGACAATACCGGGAATTGACCGGCCAGATGGCCGACCCGGCCGTCTTCCAGGATCCCGAGCGTTATCGCAAGCTGGCCAAGGAGGCTGCCGAGTACGAGCCGGTGGCAACCAAACTCCAGGAGTATGAGGCTGCGGAACGGGAGCTCGAGGATGTCTGCCAACTGCTGGCCGATAGGGATAACGAGGACTTGCGGGAGTTGGCCAAGCAGGAGGCCGACCAGTTGAAGGAGAAGCTGACCCGGCTCGAAGCCGAGCTCAAGGAGTTGCTCACCCCGCGCGATCACAACGATGACCGCAACGTCTTCCTGGAAGTGCGGGCCGGTACGGGGGGTGAGGAAGCTGCCCTGTTTGCCGCCGACCTGGTCCGCATGTATACCCGTTACGCCGAGCGGCAGGGGTGGCGGGCGGAGCTGGTCGACGCGAGTCCCACGGAGCTGGGAGGATTCAAGGAGGTGGTTGTGCTCCTCGAAGGCAAGGGGGCCTACAGCCGGCTGAAATATGAGAGTGGAGTACACCGGGTGCAGCGTGTGCCGGTAACGGAGGCGAGCGGGCGCATCCACACGTCTACTGCCACCGTCGCCGTCCTACCGGAGGCCGAGGAAGTAGAGGTCAACATCAATCCGGAGGACCTGCGCATCGACGTATTCCGTTCCACCGGGCACGGCGGTCAAAGTGTCAACACCACCGACTCGGCGGTGCGCATCACCCACATTCCGACAGGGATCGTCGTTACCTGCCAGGACGAGCGTTCCCAGTTGAAGAACAAGGAGAAAGCCCTGCGGGTCTTGCGCGCCCGGCTGCTCGAGCAAGCACAGCAAGCGCGGCGTTCCGAGATCGAGGCGGCCCGGCGCAACCTGGTGGGTACGGGTGAACGGAGTGAGAGAATCCGTACCTACAACTTCCCGCAGGGGCGCGTGACGGATCATCGCATCGGCCTGACGATCTACCGCCTGGAGCAGTTTCTCGACGGGGATCTGGACGAGATGATCGAGGCCTTGCGCCTCGCTGCCCAGACCGAAGCGGCATCGCCGGGACCATCTGGATCGTCGGGATTATTGGCGTCACCGTCGCCCCGGGCGGTCGAGGATTGAGACGGAGCGGAGGATGGTGGGCACGAACGTGGCTGGCAGCGGCACGGCGGGGCAGAGCGCGGCTGGCAGGAGCACGCCGGGGAAGCTGCATACGGTTCTCGAACTGATCAGGCTGTCCACACAGTACCTGGGCCAGTGTGGGGATGCTACTGCGCGCCTGGACGCCGAGGTGTTACTGGCTGACCTGCTCGGCCTCACCCGACTCGATCTTTATGTGCAGTTCGATCGTCCGTTGGTGCCGGCGGAGGTGGATGAGTACCGCCGCCGTATCGTCGCGCGCGGGCGGCGCACGCCGGTCGCCCTGATCGTCGGAAAGAAGGAGTTTTTTGGTTCAGAGCTGGTGGTCAAGCCCGGAGTGCTGATTCCTCGCCCCGAAACCGAACTGGTGGTGGAAGAGGCGTTGGAGTTGCTGGGGGCACCGGGTCGCGCGTCGGGCGGCGGCTCGTCGGGACTCAAGATCGCGGACCTTGGGTGCGGTACGGGTGCGATCGGGTTGGCCCTTGCCTCCCGGCTGCCGCAGGCCATGGTCTGGGCGGTCGACCTGTCACCCGTGGCCCGCGAGGTAACGGCGGAGAATGCCCGGCGTTTGGGGCTGGCCGGGCGTGTGCAGGTGTTGGCCGGGGATTGGTTGAGGGACCCCAGTTCTGACCATCTCCTGCCGCTGCCGCCGCTCGGCCTGGTCGTCTCCAATCCTCCCTATGTTCCGTCAGCGGAATTGTCCGGGCTGCAGCCGGAAATAACCAGAAACGAACCGGTCCTGGCTCTCGACGGTGGACAAGACGGCCTGGATGCCTATCGCCGGTTGTTGCCGCAGGCAGTTCGGGCTCTCGAACCGGGCGGGTTCGTTGTGGTCGAGATAGGAGCGGGCCAGGCGGTAGCCGTGCGGAAGATCGGGGAAGCGGCCGGGTTGCAGTGCCTGCGGGTGAAGCGTGATCTGGCCGGACACGAGCGGGTGGTTAGCTTTGCCAGGCAAGTTGAGGGGTGAACGAGTTGAGGGCAGGTGGGTAAGACGGACCGGCAAACGTTGGGCGCTGACCACTTTGTAACCCGGGTTATACGGATAGATGCGCAGACCCCGCCGGTATTGCGGCGGCAAGCCCTGCGGGAAGCGGGGTTCTTGCTCAGGCGGGGGGAGTTGGTTGCCTTCCCCACCGAGACGGTTTATGGGCTGGGGGCGGATGCCACCAACACGGAAGCGGTGGAGAAGATCTTTCGTGCCAAGGGACGCCCGGGGGACAACCCGCTCATAGTCCACATCGATACGGTAGAGCGCCTGCGGCAGGTGGTTGCCCGGATCCCGGAGGCGGCAGTCGAGCTGGCCGCCAGCTTTTGGCCGGGCCCGCTCACCATGGTTTTGCCCCGGCGGCCGGAGATCTCTCTGTCGGCGACGGCCGGACTCGAAACCGTCGGCGTCCGGCTGCCGGAGCATCCCGTGGCCCGGGAGTTGATTGCCGCGGCGGACCGACCCATCGCCGCACCCAGTGCCAATCTCTCCGGCCGCCCCAGTCCCACGCGGGCCGAGCATGTTCGCCAGGATCTGGAGGGACGGGTGTCATTGATCCTTGACGGCGGGCCATGCCGCATTGGCGTCGAATCCACCGTGGTCGACCTGACAGTTGACCCTCCGGTGCTGCTGAGACCGGGAGGAGTGACGCCGGAAGATCTGCGACAGGTTCTTGGCCGGGTGGACGTCGACCCGGGAGTTCTCGACCGGGTGGAAGCGGGCCAGGTACGCTCGCCGGGGATGAAGTATCGGCATTATGCGCCTGGAGCACCAGCCTGGCTCTTCGAAGGCGAGGGCAGGGCGGTGGCCGAGTGCCTTGCCCGGTATGCCGGCGATCATCTGCGGCAGGGCAAGCGCCTGGGGTTGCTTGTGTCCGAGGAGACGGCCGAGATCATGGAAGCGAGCCTTCCCCGGTTCAAAGAGGAGATCGCGTCCACTAACGTCCGTCTGGCGCTAGTGGGTCGTCGTGAACGGCCAGAAGAGTATGCCCGGAATCTTTTCCATCTGTTGCGCACGATGGATGCGGCCGGAGTGGACGTGATCCTCATGGAAGGGGTGCCGGCGGCAGGGGTCGGGTTGGCCGTCGAAAACCGCCTGCGGCGAGCCGCCGGCTACCAGATAGTCTACTGCTCATAGCGGTGCATGCAGATGCGGGCGGATCAACGCCATCGCCTCGCTGCGGGTCTTGGCATCCGTACGGAAGATTCCCCGCACGGCCGACGTGACCGCCAGCGTGCCGGGTTTGTTGATTCCCCGCATGCTCATGCAGAGATGCTCTGCCTCGATCACC
>JBLNBY010000221.1:0-2744 GCA_050260295.1 Bacteroidota bacterium | reverse complement strand
CGCTAGTTAGCGGTGTGCTCCTGCAAGTAGGTACCAACCTGGTAAACTCCTACTACGATTACGTGAACGGTCTCGATACCGCCCAAAACAAAGCCCACAACCAGCCCGTCCTGGTCCTGGGGTGGATGGAGCCGCAAACCCTGCTAAGAGGAAGTTATATCGTCTTCTTGCTCGCCGTGGTGATCGGTGTTTATCTGGTGGCGGTGCGGGGCTGGGTTATAGCCGTTCTTGGCATCGTGGGTCTCCTTGGAGGCTTCTGGTACACGGCCAAGCCTGTGAACTACAAGTATTACGGCCTGGGGGTCCCGCTCGTCTTCATACTCATGGGTGTGCTCATGGTTGTGGGTGCGTATGCGGTTCAAACCGGCTACGCCGCATGGGCCGCGGTCGTCGCCTCACTTCCGATATCGTGCCTGGTAGCAGCAATACTGCACGCCAATGACCTGCGAGATCTTTCTGATGATCGCCAGGCCCGAGTTACGACTCTGACCACCCTGATTGGCACCAACCTCGGGGCCTGGTTCTATGACGCTCTGGTCGCCGGCGCGTACGTTACGGTGGCGCTGAACGTAGTTCTTGGCTTATTCCCCACCTGGACGCTGGCGGTCTTTATCACGCTGCCCGAGGCATTCCGCCTTATGCGGCGAGTGCACCGGGGCGGCGAACAGACCATCGCGGTCGAACCGCTCACCGCCCGTTTGCACATGCTCTTCGGTCTCATTTTGACTGCTGGAGTCCTGGTGCAGTTATTGCAGAACTAGGAGCACGGATAGATGACGACATATCTGGGACTTCTGCTCGCAGCCGGCTTCTGGCTGCTCATCTTCGGGATGCAGGCTGTCAACTTTTGGGCCGGCATGGCGACGGCGGCCATCGTGCTCACCCTCTTTTCGGTGGCAGCGGGCGGCCGGCCGTGGCACCGTTCAGAGTGGAATGGCAAGGCACTGGCCGTAGGAGTGGCCAGTGCCGTCGTCCTGTACCTGATCTTCGCCTTCGGCAACTGGCTCGCCCGGGTGATCTTCCCCTTCGCCCCCGGACAGATCGGCAGCGTCTACGGAATCAAGTCGCAGGCCAACCCCCTGCTCATCGGCCTCATCCTCTTCTTTGTCACCAGCCCGGCCGAGGAAATCTTCTGGCGGGGATTTCTCCAGCGGCGGTTCATGGAGCGCCGGGGCAGCCTGCGAGGGTGGCTGATCGGCTCGCTCTGCTATGCCGACGTCCACCTATTCTCTGGCAACGTAATGCTGGTCCTCGCAGCTCTGGTCGCCGGGCTCTTTTGGGGGCTCATCTTCTGGTGGCAGAAGAGCGTTGTCCCGGCCGTCATCTCCCACGCCGTCTGGACGGTACTGATCTTCCTGCTGCTGCCGGTGGCAGGGTAGCCACCAAGTAGGACGGGGGATGGGGCGGTGTCAGGGCCGGTGCTGTTGGGTACCGCCCGTTCACGGGACCAAAGTGAACCCCATTTGGATGAAGTGATGGTCGAAAGCCATGGCCTCGCGAAGGGAGAGCTCCTGCATAATGGCGAAGCTGGTGCAGTCAGTAAAGGAAAAATCCTTGTCCTCGAAACGGACAAAAATGGACCACGCGTGCTCCCACCGGCTGGCAGAAACCGGAATGACCTGTACCACCTTGCTGGCTTGCACGAGTTTCCCGAACTGTACTGCGGCGGCGTGACCGAGGCGCATTCTAAGTAGTGTCAGAGTCTCATCGAGGACGAAATCCGAGGTGTAAACCAGCCCCAAGCGGCCGGACATGGATTCCCAGTACTGCTTCGCGCGCACGTGCTGTCTGTCCGCACGATCGAAGAGAGCACACCAAGCCGACGTATCTACGAAAATCGGCCGTGTCACTGGCGATCTCCTGCTTTGCCCCGTCTGCTCATGCTGCGCGGCGAGGGAGACTGCCCTGCCCTGGTCGTGCCGTAGAGGTATTCATCATGCTTGGCCGAGAGATCTACCTCGGTACCCGCCCCTAGCCCCGGAATCTGCCAGATTGGGTCGTCGGGCTTGGGGGTTACCGCCTCGCCCTCGGTGAGATAACGCTCCAGCGACTCGCGAATCTGTTCACCCATGGATTTTCCGGTCGCGGCTGCCCGCTTCTTAAGGCGCTCGTACAGGTCGTCGGAAAGGTAAATCTGGGTCCGGACCGACACAGGGCTCACTCCCTCTCCCTCATTCACGTAGAGGCACGCCGGGGCGGCGTATACATCTATAAGCTACATCTAGCTTATACATCGGTAGGACTGTCTGTCAAGCTGCTCTTCAGACACTTGGGCTGTTGGCAGCCTTGAAGAAAGCCATCCTTTCCCTCGACCGGGACCTGCGGACGATCCGATAGACCATCGCCCATGCCGGGCGTATCAAGAGGCTTGCGGGACTGATCGCGGCCAGTACCATCCTGACCCGCAACCTCCCGGTCGGGGGCAACCGCTGGGGGAGCTACACGGCTGATGCGAACCCGCCAGTCTTCCGGCCCGGCCTCGAGATACTCCCAGTCGACTATACTGTTGTTGATACTGTTGCCGGACATGCTGAATACCACTTTCAGCGGTACTGGTCAACCAGGCTTGTCGTCGATACACAGTTTCAGGGATTCTTGCGCCTACTAGTGTTCTTCCAGGGAGGCAGCTCACAATGGCCGAGGAGTACCGCAGCCATAGCCCCAGCCACGGACAGGGCCATGCTCGTAGCCACAATTGCAGCCACGCTCGCAGCCACGCTCGCAACTACGCTCACGGCCGCACG
>JBLNBY010000220.1:0-9362 GCA_050260295.1 Bacteroidota bacterium | reverse complement strand
AATTTTGCCGCCGGGGGCGGTCCATAAGCCGGCAAACGGCTCTTTCTCCCTGTGCAGCATTACCACACGCCGCTCGGTGACGGGGTGAACCGCCGCCTCGGCTGCCGGCTGCATATCCGGCCCCGCCTCGATCCAGGCGATGGAGGCCAGCAGTTGGGAAGAGCTGGCAGCCAGCTGCTCGGGCGCGAGCAGCAACCCCAGGTTGTCCAGATATCCGGCCAGCACCCCGTAAAGCTCGGGCAGTCCGGGCATCAGGCGCGTCCCTCCCCGGTCAGTCCCACTCGGCCGCGCCTTTCTCTGGGGACTATTTCCTGCGCCGGGAGCACCTTCACTATGCTGTTACCGGGAACATAACCTCGCAGCAGCGCACCAGCATAGACGAGTGTGCCAGGACCTATCAAGGTGCCCGGATTGGCCACCGCATTGCAGCCCGTCTTTACGCCATCCCCCAGAACTGCTCCGAGCTTACGGCGGCCGGTGGGGATCTGGCGACCGTCATCCAGCCTAATGATGATTTCGCTGCCGTCGTTCTTGAAATTGGACAGCCGCGTTCCAGCTCCCAGATTGACCTCGAAGCCGAGGATGCTGTCTCCCACGTAGTTGAAATGAGGCGCCTGCGCCCGGTCGAGCAGGACCGAAGCCTTTACCTCCGTGGCATGGCCGACCAGTGCGCCATCACAAACCCAAACGTTTTCCCGGATGTAGGCAGCGTGACGAACCACTGCCCCCCTTCCGATCCACGCCGGGCCGATGATATAAGCTCCCGGCTCGACAACTGCATCGGGGCCGACATAGACATCCGGACCGATCCATGCACCTTCCGCCACCCGTCCCTGGCGGAGAGTGCCCTTTGCCCGTTCCTGAGCAATCCTGCGGGTGAGTACCTCTTCCAGGCGTGCCAGTGCTTCCCATACAGTTTTCAGACCGGTGAACAGTTCAAAAACGCTGCTCTGCCGCAGCCTATCCTCGTCAAAGAAGTCCTGAGGATCCCACAAGGTTGACACCCCACCTTCAACTTCTTCCAGTTTAACCCAAGGGCGTGCGCCTGGCAAGGGGTGGTCGTCCCGCCTGTGCTGTTATTATTATGTATTCTTGTCGGAATTCATGGCATTGGCCGGCCAGAAATGCTAAGATTACGCTGCACATACTTTCGGCAGAGGAGGTCCACCTGATTCATGATTTACTCCAACCTGACCGAACTCATCGGCCGCACGCCACTTGTGCGGCTCAATCGTATCAGCGACGAAACGGGAGCGGAAGTCGTAGGGAAACTCGAGTATTTCAACCCGGCCGGCAGCGTCAAGGACAGGATCGGAATCGCCATGATCAAGGCCGCCGAGAAGGCCGGGCGGATCCAGCCGGGAAGGAGCGTGATCGTTGAACCGACCAGCGGCAACACCGGCGTTGCCCTGGCCTTTGTCTGCGCCGCCCGGGGGTACCGCTTGATCCTCACCATGCCCGATACCATGAGTATCGAACGCCGCAAGCTCCTGCAAGCCTACGGAGCCGAGCTCGTGCTCACTTCCGGAGCGGAAGGAATGCCCGGAGCAATCCGCAAAGCCCAGGAGATCGTCGCCGAAAACCCCGATGCGTTCATGCCGCAGCAGTTCGAAAACCCTGCGAACCCGGAGATTCACCGGGAGACCACCGCCGAGGAGATCTGGCGGGATACTGACGGCAAGATCGACATCCTGGTGGCGGGTGTGGGTACTGGCGGCACCATCACCGGTGTTGGGCAAGTAATCAAGGCGCGCAAACCATCGCTGCGGGTGGTAGCCGTTGAACCTGCCGCCTCGCCCGTTCTTTCTGGCGGGTCGCCTGGACCCCACAAAATCCAAGGTATCGGTGCAGGCTTCGTCCCCAAGGTTCTGGATCGAAACGTCATCGATGAGGTACTGGCCATCACCAACGACCAGGCCTTTGAAGGCTCACGCCGCCTGGCCCGGGAGGAAGGCCTGCTCGTGGGCATCTCCTCGGGCGCAGCCGCCGCGGCGGCGGAGATCGTCGCCTCCCTTCCGGAAAACAAGGGAAAGATGATCGTGGTCATCCTGCCCGATACCGGTGAACGCTACCTGTCCACCCCCCTCTTCGACGAAGCTCCTCAAGGTAGCTCGCCCCGGGTTTGAAGGGTTTGAAGGTTCTGCAGCTGCTGGAGCCGGCGAGCGAGCAGGGTAAATCGCCTTTCCTGCTCGCCCCGGCGCACATAGACGGCAAGGGCCCGTTTCTCTCCCACGAGGACGCAGACCCGCTTCGCCCTGGTAATGGCCGTATAGAGCAGGTGGCGGCTCATCAAAGTGGGTGCAGTAAAGGTTACCGGGAAGACCACCGCGGGAAACTCATTTCCCTGGCTCTTGTGAACTGTCGTCGCATACGCCAGCACCAGCTGGTCGAGCTCGTCACCACTATAGAGGGCCAGCCGCCCGTCGTCGAACAAGATGGCCAGCTCGTGATGGGTAGGATCGACCGCGACGATACGTCCAAGCTCCCCGTTGAAGACGCCTTCCCCCCTCTCCGGAGCAGCCTCTTCGCCGGTTCCGGCCGCCTGCCGCTCTTCCGTCGCCTCTTCGTCCGCCTCGAGTTCATCCAGGTCAAGGCTCAGGCCATCCGCCCGCTCGTCGCCGGAGGAGTCGGCGGCCCAACGCAGCTTGTGCAGGTACTGCGATAGCTCTGCCAAACGGGGCGTCCCCGGAGCAAGCCTTGCTTCATCATCACGAACCCGCACCCATATCTGTCGATAGTCGTTGCGCACCTGCATCACCTTATCCCCCAGGCGGAAAAGGTGTGTCCCCCGTTGCACCTCTGGCTTGTCCGGTGCAGGAGGATTTAGCACCTGCTGCAGGCGCAGGTTGAGTTCATCCACTCCGACCTTGCCCCTGCGCATGGGGGTCAACACCTGTATGGTTTCGAGGGCCTCCCGACCCGCCCACTCAAAGACGGACGGGATGCGGCGGGCCGCATACTCTACTACCATCTCTGCCACCTGCTCCGTCTCGGAGCGCTCGACCAGGAAGAAATCCCGGTAACCCCAGCGGGGCAGATAGCCCTGGTTGATACGGTGGGCGTTCACCACGATGCCGCTCTCCTCCGCCTGCCGGTAGACACGGGTCAGGCGCACCACTGGCACCCGTCCGGAGGCGATGAGATCGGTGAGAAACTGGCCCGGACCAACGGAGGGCAACTGGTCGGCATCGCCCACCAGAATCAGCCGGCTCTTCTCGGGTAGGGCCCGCAGCAAGGCCTCCGCCAGGCTGATGTCGAGCATCGAAACCTCATCCACCACCACTGCCTCGACGTCGAGCGGCCGGTCCTCGTTGCGGCGAAATCCAAAGCCTTCGCCGTCCTCGCGGCGTCCAAACTCGAGCAGCCGGTGGAGAGTGCGGGCCGGACAGCCGGTCGCCTCGGCCAGCCGGCGTGCCGCCCGCCCCGTGGGAGCAGCCAGGGAAAAGTGCACTCCCGCCGCCTGCCAGAGTGAGACGAGACAGCGCAACAGCGTAGTCTTGCCGGTCCCCGGTCCGCCAGTGATCACCACACAGCCGGATTGGAGGCTCTTTTCTACGGCTGCCCGCTGCTCGGGCGAGAGGGAGATCCCTTCCTGTTTCTCCCAATCACTTACCGCTGCAGCCGCACCATCTCCAAAGAGGGGGAGCGTATACGGCCGGCTGAGCAGCTGGTGCAGACGGACTGCCACTTCCTGTTCCCGCTGCCACCAGGTTGGCAGATAAACGGCCTCACCGTCGTTGGATTCAAAAGGCTCGGCCACCAGCTCTCCGTCCGCCAGGAGGCGGTCGAGTACCGGCGGCAGCAGTCCTTCCCCTTCCAGTTTGAGCAGACGGGCCGTCTCGGAAAGCAACTGGCGGCGCGGAAGGAAAAGATGTCCCCCTTCCGCCGCCTCTTCCAGGGCGTAGAAGAGTCCGGCCACCAATCTTTCCTGCGCATCGGCCGCAAAACCGAGCCCGCGGGCTATCCGGTCGGCTATCTGAAAACCGATACCGTGCACTTCCCGGGCCAGGCGGTAAGGGTTCTGCCGCACTACTTCCACCGCCCGGGGACCGTAACACCGGAAGATGCGAAGAGCATAGGCCTGCGATATGCCGCGGCCCTGCAGGAAGATCATTACCTGCTGCAAAGCCTTTTCCGCCTGGAACGAACGGACGATCGCTTCGGCCCGCCGGGTACCGATACCTTCGACCTTTATCACGCGCTCTGGCTCTTCGGCCAGCACCCGCAGGGTGTCAAGCCCGAAGGCCCTGACCAGACGGCGGGCGGTGGCAGGCCCCACTCCCTGCAGACGGCCCGAGGCCAGATAGGCTTCGATCCCCTTGAGGGTTTCCGGTGACAAAACCTGATACTCGTCCACATGAAACTGACGTCCGTACTGGGGATGCGACTCCCAGCCGCCCCAGAGGCGAAGCCTGTCTCCGGGGTTGAGAGCGACGAAACGGCCCACGAATACCACGGATTCTCCCGCGGGCGGATTGGCGGGCCGCAGACGGGCAACTGTGAAAAGGGTGGCGGCGTCCCGGAAAGTGATGCGCTCTACCGACCCTTCCAGAACTGTCGCCACCCTGCTCCCTCCGTAGTTCGCTGCCTTGTATTCCTTCAGCTTGCTGGCATTCCTTCGACCTGGATCCACTTGCACTCGATTTTGTTTCGGCACTCTGTCGGCACTTTCCTTTTCCTGCAAGCAACAACGGCTGTCCGGGTTCAATCAAGGCTGACGAGGCCGGCCCTCACCGCCATCAACACCACCCGGGTCCGGTCTCCTGTACCCAGCTTACGGTAGATACTGCTTATATGGTTCTTCACCGTATGCATACTGATGAAGAGCGTGCTGGCAATCTCCCGGTTGTTGTAGCCCCTGGCCATGAGCGCCAGTACCTCACGCTCACGCGGCGTAAGAAGGGCCAGGATCTCCTCGGCTTCCGCCTTGCCGGCTGCCTGCCGCCGGGGATGATCGGCTGGTTTGCCCGCCGAGCCTTCCCCGCCACTTTCGGTTGTAAAGAGTTGGGGCGACCCAAACCGCCACATAGCCCGGCCTCCTAATGAGATCCCCCCTTTCTGGGAGGATCCGTCAGGAGCGGAGAACCCCCTAAGTCGTCAACCCCGCCCCCGCTAAGCAGTGGTCTAGTGTCCTGCAGGCTTTCGGACCTACCGTCCACCTGGTCTTTACATAGTACTCATTGCTGCAGGGGCGTGTGTCGGCTCACAGTGGAATCTGGGTGAGCCCCGTATCCTAATTTGCAGGAACGCGAAGAGGCGCCGGCCTTTCCAGCTCAAGCGCCTCTTCCAGGGGTTTGGGGTAGGGGGTAGTAAATCCTATGCTCTCCTGCCCCAAACTTATTCTACCGGGACCAATGGATATGCAGATACGTAGATCCCACAGATCATAACTCTAGCTGGTCTGGCAGGTCTGGCAGCGCCCGGTGGGCAACCGGCGCACCACCTCGACCAGCAGATGTTTGAGGCGTTCGTTGTTCGCAGCAAAAACCCGCAATACCTCTTCGTGGGAGACGGGGTTGACGCCCGGCTCGCCCTCGACCCCGACGTCATGGTCAGTGATCAACGAGATATTCAGGTAGCAGATACCCAGTTCCCGGGCGAGAATCACCTCGGGGTACTGGGTCATGTTGATGACTTCCCAGCCATGCTGGCGAAACTCGCGACTTTCCGCCCGTGTGGAAAACCGCGGTCCTTGAATCACGACCACCGTACCACGGTCGTGGTAGGAATAATCCAGAGCCTGGGCTGCTTCCTGTGCCACCTGTCGCATCTCGGCGCAGTAGGGATCGGCGGCGGTGATATGAGTGACTACCGGGCCGTCGAAAAAAGTATCCGCCCGTCCCCAGGTCCGATTGACGAACTGGTCGCAGAATACGAAGTCACCCGGCTTTACATGCGGTTGCAGGCTGCCTGACGCGCACGGCCCGATGATCCTGCTGACGCCAAGCTCCTTCATGGCCCAGAGGTTGGCCCGGTAGTTGATGCGGTGCGGCGGGTAGCGATGGTCCTTACCATGCCTCGGCAGGAAGGCAACCTTGCGGCCTCCCAGCTCACCAATGGCAATCCTGTCGCTGGGAGCACCATAGGGCGTTTCCACCCAGATCTCCCGGGCGTTCTCCAGCAGTTGATAGAACCCGGAGCCGCCGAAGATGCCAATTTCCGCTTGCGGCTTCTCTTCCCGCAGTACTTCCATGTGATACCCTCTCCCTCTTCCGTAGATGCTCCCATGGGCTTGCCCGCCGGCCTTCTTCCGACCTTGCCGTATAACCTTGCACTTATCCTTCGCAGTGAAGCTTCTCCCACTCCGCCCGGATTTGCGCATAGATACGGGCAGGATCATACAGGAAGAAAGGATACTCGCGAAAACGCCCAACTTCCTCCTCCCGGGCCCGTATCTCGAAGCGGGCGATCTCGGCATCCAGCGTGGCGAGAACCGGTGTGAAAAGCCGGGCGAGCTCGCCGGTAACCCGGCTCAACTGCTGGGCGAGCTGTTTTTTCTCCTGCCGTGCTGCTACCGCCAACCGCTCGATCAGCTCATCCTTGGTGCGGGCAAGCACGGCTGCCTCTTCCCGCACCTTGGGATCGGTCAGCAGGTCGAGGTGGCGCTGGGGGTTCTGCTCGAGCTCACGCCGCCTGGTCCGCAGAGTCCGTATGGTTTCCTCCGCGCCCACACTCACCGGCAGGGGAAGGTGGGCGGTGAAGGAGATCACAGCCGCGGTCGGAAGAGTGCTGCCATAGAAGGAGCGGGCTACCGCCTCGGTCACCCGGTCATAGCGGCCACCCCCGACCCCGTGGATGAAAAGATCCACCAGAGCTATGCGGACGAACAGGGTAAGCGTCACGGCCTTAGGACGCAACTCCCAGCCCGACGCCTGCCATACCTCCCAGGCCTTTAGCCGCCACTTCTCCCACCCGTCAGCGGTGCCCGTACCAGGCCTGGGCGGCGACGGCAGCCACACCCCTTCCGCCGCCAGAGCCGCAGTGCCTTCCGCTTGGAGCGGATAAACCAGCATATCACCGCCGTCCAGACGACGGCAGGCCAGAGGAGCACGTTGACGCCCGATACCTGAGCTAACAGCCGGTGCCAGCAACCAGAAAGGAAGTTCCCAGAAGTCGTTGCCGGCGGTAAGATCGGGAAACGGATTGGCCCGGGAGCGGATTCGCCGGCGTCGCCGGTACTCGGCAAGCTCTTTGTTATAGACGGAGTTGAACGTTTCTGCCCGGGAGAAGATATCCAGCGCGTACCAGAAAAACTCGGGTGTACGAGCCAGCCAGGAGACCGGAAGGTCCAGATACCCGGGGGCGTTCTGTCCCAGGCCCTTTTCCCACTGGCGACGGACCGCGGTCGTCCACTCGGCGACTGTCCAACGTTCCTGCCCGTCGGCCACACCGGAAGGTCTGGCGGCAGTCGTGATCAGGTTCTGGGCCGCTTGCCATCTTGCGGCCAATTCCGGCTGGTGAACGGTGGCGACTGCACGGGTGATCCGGGCGACCCACCCCGCAAGCTCCTCTGCGTCCGGGGGCAAGACCGACTCAAACGGAAGCTGCCGTTCGACGGGTACGGCATGCTGGGCTACCCGCCAGATGGGATCGGAATCAGAGGGAGAATACTCCGGAATCGCTGCTACCAGCCCCTCGGCCGCGTCCGAATCGACCACCAGGTTGATCAGAAGTGGTGCAACGCCCTCGGCCCGCCGTAGGTCCTCGGCCACGAGCTCCAACGCGACATTCTTGGCCCAGATGCCCGGGTGGTAAAAGAGGGGCTGGTGGCCAGTGGCGAGGAGGGGGAACTCCAGACTCCCGGCTGCGCCGGTGACCGTCGCCTGGTCATCCCCGAGAGACCGGGTGTATTGGCGGGCAAGACCCAGAGCGCGCCGGCGGGCTGCCGCCGTAATCTCCCCCCAGGTCAACCCGGCTGGCCCGACCTGGTAAGCCAATTCTCGGGATCGCTCACGGTTGTCTCTCAAGGTCTGCCGCCAGCAGATCGCAGGCGGATGAACGAGCAATTCACCATCGGATGCAGGGATCTGATAATCGACATCCTGCGTGGAAAGAGACGGCTTACATTCCGCCAGGGTTTGATCCAACCATCCTTCACCTCTGGTTATTCGTATTCCGGGCGCCGCGTCAACCAGGTTCACAAGCTCAAGCTTGGTTTTGCTGAACCGGGATCGGTCAGATCAAGCCTCGTAACGATCCCAACCCAATCTTTTCACGAGTAACGAACGGCTCACCTGCAGTACGGCCGATGAGTCCACCAAAATACCTTGCCCTGGTCGCGATGGTGTCAAAGATCGGGTTGCCCGGCCGCCCCGTTATGAACTGGCTCTCGTAGAGCCGGAGAATTCCCAGTTTCTGGTCGAGGTGGGCAGATACATCCACGATGAAGTCGGGGTCGGGGTGCTTGCGAATGTGAGTGCTGAAGAAATGAAACACCCGCTCGGGCCACCACGGTTCACCCGCCATCTCGGTACGGGTCAGCTTGGCGTAGAAACGGGCAGCCTCGCTGGCAGCCTGCGCAGCTAGATGGTCAGGGTGGGAATCTTCCCAGTAGTGAACGAAAAGCCAGCGCGGGCGCGTAAACCGGAGGATCTCCGCCAGCATTTCCCGCACCTCCCGCGTATCCTGTAGATAGCGGTTGGGGAAGGGGAGTGTGGCCCGGAAGACGACGCCCAGCGCCGCTGCCGCTGCCCGGGCTTCGGCCATCCTGATCTCTGCCGAACCAAACGGGGTTGGCTCACCGTTTGTCAAGTCAACCAGACCGACCCGGAGCCCTTCGGCCTCTGCCACCAGGACGGTTCCAGCCATGGCTATCTCGATGTCGTCCGGATGCGCCCCGACCGCAACTATGTCCACCGGTTCCAAGTGGCCGAACTGAACGTCCTTCATACGTCCATTCACTCCCTGCAGTTACAAGCGGGCTCGGGCACGGCATTCAACCTGTCGAACCGCTCGAGTTCGCGTCCGATGACCCGCAGATAATAGCGCAGTCGCGTGCCGGCGTCATCCAATCCGTTACCAAAACTCCGCTCGAAGTTGGGCTTGTAGATCAGGGGTACTGCCAGCTCCTCGATGCGCAAACCGGCTTGCCATGCCTGCAACCAGAGCTGCAACGGAAAGCCGTATCCATCCTCATCGAGCTCGAGACGGCGCAGGGCATCGACGCGATAAGCCTTGAAGCCACAGAACGCATCGGTCAGTTGCCAACCACAGAGAGTATTGAGCAGATTGGTGACCAGGCTGTTGATGTGGCGTCGCTCCGGGGGTACGATCTGGAGCTCCGCAGCCGTCGCCTTTTGCAGATAGCGGGAACCCGAGATTATATCAGCATCCGTCTGAGCCAGGCGCTGGAGAAACTGTGG
>JBLNBY010000219.1:0-3050 GCA_050260295.1 Bacteroidota bacterium | reverse complement strand
TTCCCCCTGCCACCTGCCGTCAGTGAGTTCCTGGTGCGGGGAACGAAACTGGCCGGGGGTGCAGCCATCCCCCTGGCTCTGGTTCTGCTCGGAGTGCAATTGGCCCAGACCCAGGCCAGGCCCGTGCCCGGAGTTTGGCGTGTCACCGTGGCCAGCACCCTGATTCGCCTGGTGATCAGCCCTGCTACCGCCTTGATCATTGCCGTACTACTGCGGGTGGACGGGCTGTTGCGTCCTGTCTTTGTCCTGGAGGCAGCGATGCCGAGTGCGGTCAATGGGATCGCACTGGCGGTCAGATTCGGAGCAGCTCCCGGCCTGGTGAGCAACGCGGTGGTGCTCTCAACCGCTTTCAGCCTGCTGACCGTCAGCCTTCTGCTCACGCTCTTCTAGAACGGCAGGTATTCGCGGCTTTCCTTCCGCGCCCGGAAACGTCCGCGCTCGGGTCCTCGACTCTGGCGGCGTCGTTCTCGTCTGGGATCCTTCTCACCTCTTCTTCGATAGTTTCGTCGATACGGACGTTGAGCGCCACCAAACGTATGTGTATCAGATTCAGGCCACCGACTTCGCCGGTAACCTATCGGAGTTATCCGAGCCGCTGAGCGTCACGGTAGAGTAAGCGACAGGTGAGAGACGAGAGACGAGAGACGAGAGACGAGAGACGAGCCAGCGACTGGCAGGAGAATGACGCGGGGCAGGGAACTACCTTCCCTGATTGCTGATGGCTTGCCCATCTGCCCATCGTTCACACAGAACACGGCAATCACTGACAGGGAGGCTCTGACGCATGCTGAGAGTGGCGATGCTGAGTTACTGGCACGTGCACGCCCCGGGTTACACGGACCAGATACAACGGATTCCGGACACCCGGATAACCGTCGTCTGGGATGAGATTCCCGAGCGGGGGCGAGAGTGGGCTGCCCGTGTAGGGGCGGATTTCGTCGCTGATCTTCACACAGCGGTCAACCGGGACGACGTGGATGCAGTCATCGTGGATGCGCCCACCAATATGCATCCGGAAGTGATGGTCGCCGCTGCCGAGGCCGGGAAGCACATCTTCACCGAGAAAGTGCTGGCCCTGACGACAGTGGAAGCCGACCGCATCGTCGCGGCGGTGCGGAAGGCGGGAGTGCAATTCTGCATCTCCTTCCCGCAGAGGACGCGCCCGGCCATCCTCTTCGCCAAGGAGGCGATCGAAAAGGGGTGGTTGGGCCAGGTCACATTGCTCCGCAGCCGCATTGCCCACACGGGCGTTACGGACGCCTGGCTGCCGCCTCATTTCCTGGACCCCGTCCAGTGTGGTGGCGGAGCTCTCATCGACCTCGGTGCGCACCCGATGTATGTAACCGACCATTTGCTTGGACTTCCTCGCCGCGTTAGCGCCACTTATGCCCATGTCAAACCGGGGCTGCAGGTCGAGGACAATGCGGCGGTGGTCATGGAGTATGCGAATGGGAGCATTGCCGTAGTCGAGTCTTCTTTCACATCCCGTTTCAGCCCGTTTACCATTGAAGCCCATGGAACCGAAGGGACGCTTCTGATCGGTTTCCCCGGTCCGGAAGTCCAGATGCAAAGCCGTAAGTTGGGCGGCGCCGTCGAGGGATGGATAACGCCCAGCCGGTTGCCCAAGGCGCTTCCTTCTCCCATGGAGCAGTGGGTGAACACGATCCGAAATGGCGAGCCGGCAGTCTTCGACCTAGATGCTGCCCGGAGTCTTACGGTCTTGATGGAGGCTGCCAACACGTCGGCCCGGGAGAACCGTCCTGTCGAGATCGAGTGAGAGGTTCGGCGCTCTTTGGCTGATTAGGGTGGGATGGCTCTGCCGCTGGGGGCGAAGCGCCTTTCTTATGGGGGACCGCCGGTTCTGACGGTCCCCCACACTTATCTGGAAATCTCGCGAATCTCTCATCCCTCGTACACTAGGGGAGCGGCTAAGCCGAGCAGGCGAGGAAGCGAACCGTCAACGGACAAGCCGCAGGTCGTCGATGTATATCCGAGCCGGGGCGGGAGGTTCGCCCCCGGGGGCACTCTGCCCGGCCGCGGCCTTGTCCCAGGAAACCGACTGCAAGGCGAAAGAAACACGGACGATGGCGCTGGGGTCTATGCCGCCGGGCTCGCCCTGGCCGAACACGTCTACGTGCTCAGCCCCGCTGTCTGCTGCCGCCAACGGTACCACCAGCGTCTGCCATCCCCGAGCTGAGCCAGTCGCTGCCCCGGCGTCAGACGTGCCAGCACCAGCATCGCGTACTACCGGTACCGAATAGAGCCGGGCATAACGGCCTCCTTCCTCATCCAGCAGGGTGACGAGGAAGGTTGCAGTTACGGGGGTCGAACTCTCTGGTGCTGCTTCGCCCAGGGCAAGCACGTCAAAGGCGAAGGCCGCATAACCGGTCCAGTCGGAAACTGCCGTGCTGCCTGTACTCCAAGACAGGCTCGTCAGACCGGCCAGGCCGGTGGAACGAGGTGTCAATTCGAGGGCATACTCGCCTTGTGTACGCTGGGTGTCTACCCGGCTAACGGTCCAGCCCAAAGCCAGTATGCCTTCAGCATCTTCCGCGTTTTCGAAACCGAGCAGCCGAATGACCCGCTCGTCTCGTTCGGGCGGCAGCACCAGTTGCAGCAAGTCAGCCACTGAACTGCCGGCGTCGGCCCCTGCCCCTGAATCGGCACTGACCGCCCCCCTGACCCGAGGGCTGACATACGGCCAGACCAGCACGCCCGGCTTCCCCGCCTCGCTCGACTTGCCCGACTCGCCGTCACCCGCCCGGGAGATAAGCACGTTGATCTGGCGGCGGTAGATTCCCGGCAGGCTGAAGCGCCCCTGGTCATCCGTGAAGGTTACTGCCTCTTGCGCCTGGACCCTTGCTCCCGCTACGGGAGCGCCGGCTTCATCGACCACCACTCCGCTTATCCACTCGGCCGCCGGAGTCGGTTGCGGATAAGTGCCCTTCGCGAAAGCGTACACGTCGTCATACATCTGCCGCTGCGTGCCGCCCGCTCCATGCAGTTGGGCCAGCATGGCTACGTCTTGATAATAGGCGATGAGCGCATTC
>JBLNBY010000218.1:0-2993 GCA_050260295.1 Bacteroidota bacterium | reverse complement strand
TGTCAACCTACATGTAGTAGTGTATCCTTGATCCGACACCTAAGTGTTGTATGCATCGGACTGCCAGGGGAGGACCGAGGTCAGAATGCGCTGCCCTTACTGTGGTCATCTCGATACCCGGGTCCTGGACAGCCGCGCCACCGACGAGGGTCAGGCGATCCGCCGCCGGCGGGAATGCCTGCAGTGCGGTGAAAGATTCACCACCTATGAACGGATCGAAATGAGTCCGCTGGTAGTGGTGAAACGCGACGGCAGGCGGGAGCCCTTCGACCGGCAGAAGATCTTAAACGGCCTTCTGCTCGCCTGTACGAAGCGGC
This sequence comes from Bacteroidota bacterium, assembly GCA_050260295.1. Lineage (GTDB taxonomy): Bacteria > Bacillota > Limnochordia > Limnochordales > DUMU01 > DUMU01. The sequence goes on along the minus strand of JBLNBY010000218.1, from coordinate 2,676 downwards.
CGGTGCCGCTGGCAGCGCTGGAGAGCCTGGTCAGTGAAGTCGAGCGGGAACTGGAACGGCGCGGTGAGCGGGAGGTAAGCAGCCAGGAGATCGGTGAACTCGTCATGGAGAGGCTGCGTCGCCTCGACGACGTTGCTTATGTCCGTTTTGCCTCGGTCTACCGGCAGTTTGGTGATCTGCAACGCTTCAAAGAGGAATTGGACCGGATCGTAGGAGGGAGCCGCCATGAGTAAGCCTGCATTTCAGCCGGCGGTATTGTCGAACAATGCCCGGCTGGTGTTGGAGAAGCGGTATCTGAAAAAGGATCTGGACGGGCGGGTGGTGGAGACACCCGATGAGATGTTTCGCCGGGTTGCCCGCAACCTGGCATTGATTGACATCCTCTACCATCCATCCGTATATGTCCGTCTGGCAGCGGAGCAGGCAGCCGGCGATTTCACTGCCGCGAGCTGGAAACAAGAATGGGAAGCGGCCCAGGCGACCGAGGTATACCAGAAAGTCAAGGACCACTGGACGGATGCCGATCTGGAAGCCTTATTCCAAGGCTACCGGTATTTTGCCGCGCAAGGGAGCATCAAAACGGACTTCATCGGTATCTTGAGCCTATTGGACGAACAGCGGGAGCTGGTGTTGGCCACTGAGGAAGAGTTCTATCGTTTGATCGCGTCCGCTGACTTTTTGCCGAATTCTCCCTGTTTGATGAATGCCGGTCGCGATCTGCAGCAGCTTTCGGCTTGTTTTGTTTTGCCAGTGGAAGACTCGTTGGCCAGTATCTTCGATTCGATAAAGCATGCCGCTCTCATCCACCAGTCAGGGGGAGGTACAGGGTTTGCCTTCAGCCGGTTACGGCCGAAGAATGACGTTGTCCGTTCAACCGGAGGGGTTGCCAGTGGCCCTGTCTCCTTTCTGCGTGTATTCAACGCCGCCACAGAGGCAGTCAAGCAGGGCGGAACCCGGCGCGGTGCCAATATGGGCATTCTGGCGGTAAACCATCCGGATATCCTCGAGTTCATAACCTGCAAGGACGACACGCGCGAGATTACGAACTTCAACATTTCGGTGGCCGTCGACGAGAGATTCATGCGGGCAGTGGAACGGAATGAAGACTATCCATTGATCAATCCGCGCAATGGTGAAATCACCGCGTGGCTCAACGCGCGGGAAGTCTTCAACAAGATTGTCTATCAGGCCTGGAAGAACGGGGAGCCGGGGATCATTTTCCTCGATCGCATGAATGCCGACAATCCCACGCCACATATCGGCCTCTACGAGAGCACCAATCCATGCGGTGAGCAGCCGCTCCTTCCCTACGAGGCCTGCGACCTGGGTTCGGTCAATCTCGGGCATTTCGTCAAAAACACCGACGAGGATGTTGCTCCTTGGGTCGACGCCGGCCTGCCGGCGGACCTGGATTCTTTGGACGTACGGATAGATTGGGAGCGCCTGGGAGAAACGGTGGCCGTGGCTACCCACTTCCTCGAAAACCTGATCGACGCCAGCCGCTATCCCCTGCCCGAGATCGAAAGGATGCACAAGACCAACCGCAAGATCGGGTTGGGAGTGATGGGCTGGGCCGACATGCTCCTTTACCTGGGCGTACCCTACAACTCCGAGCTGGCGGTCCAACTGGCCGAGCAGGTGATGAACTTCATCAGGGAGCGGGCTCGCCAGGCCTCGGCCGGATTGGCCGAGGGGAGGGGCGTCTTCCCTGGTTTCCAGGGCGCTAGCTACGACCGGCCGGAAATGCCCCGCGTGCGCAATGCCACCACCACTACCATCGCCCCGACGGGTACGATCAGCCTCATCGCCGGCGCCTCCTCCGGCATCGAGCCGCTCTTCAGCATTGCCTTTACGCGGCGGCAGGCGGATGCGATCATGCTGGACGTCAACCCGATCTTCGAGCGGGTGGCGACACGGGCGGGCTTTGCCTCGCCGGAAGTGATGGAAGAGGTGGCCGCTCGGGGCAATGTGGAGGGCCTCGAGACCGTCCCGGAGGCGGTACGGGAAGTGTTCGTCACCGCCCACCAAGTGACGCCGGAGTGGCATATCCGCATGCAGGCGGCCTTCCAGAAGTTCACCGACAATGCAGTCTCCAAGACCTGCAACTTCCCGCATGATGCCACGCCCGAGTATGTCGCGGAGGTTTACCGCCTGGCCTACGAGCTCGGCTGCAAGGGGGTTACGGTCTACCGGGACGGCAGCCGTTCCGACCAGGTGCTGACCGCCGGTAAGCAGGAGAAGGCGGGGGACAAGGACGCCACGCAGGGCGGCACACAGCCGCAAGTGGTGGCAGGCGCAGAGACATCGGGTGACGACGGGCAGCAGGAGGGGGATGGCGAGCACCCGCGTGTCAATGGCGAGTGGGGACACATTCGCCCGCTCGAACGTCCCGCACGGCTGCGTGGTTTTACTGAAGTGATGATGACCCCGCTTGGTAAGCTCTTCCTCACCCTCAACAGCGTGAGCGACCATCCCGTCGAGCTCTTTGCCCAGATTGGCAAGGCCGGTAGCGACGTGGGAGCGTTCACCGAGGCGGTCGCCCGGCTGGTATCGCTGGCGCTGCGCTGCGGCGTGTCACCGGAAGAGGTCGCAGAGCAGCTCGTCGGGATCGGCGGCAGCCGTTCGGTAGGGTTTGGGGCTCAGAGAGTACGTTCCGTCCCGGATGCCATCGGTCGC
>JBLNBY010000217.1:0-3309 GCA_050260295.1 Bacteroidota bacterium | reverse complement strand
GGGGGAAGTAAAAAGTCCGTATTCGCCCCGAGGGAGCTCGAAATTCCACGCGCCCCCGAAGTAGTCTTCGGTCCCCGTGCCGCAGATGGTGGGAAACTCCTGGTCGCCGTCGATGTAGAACTTGATCTCACCCTCACCCCACCAGCCGTTGTTGTTGACGCCCCAGGCGATGTACGTGCCGACGTACTGGCCCTGGCCCTTGATGTCTGATACCAGCGTGTGCACCTCTTTGTAGGGCAGGGGGTTGTTCCGCCGCCACTCGGCGTGGAAGTAGGCGGCATCGGCCGGGATCCCGGTCTTGGCGAAGGTGATCTGGTAGTAGAGGATCACCGGGTGGGGGCTGATGTTTTCGATGGTAACCCGGGCTGACTTGCGGAAGGGCATCGGCCAGTACGAATTGAAACCGCCCGCCGGGTTGCAGGCGACCGGTAGGGAACGGACGAGCGCCAGTTCACACCAGCCGTTGCAGAAGAAATCGCCGTAAGGTACTTCTACCGAAGGGTTCTCCTCGCCGTCCCAGTAGAAGCGCAGGATCAGGTAGCGCCAGAAGCGGGGGTCACAGGTCATCCAGATGTGTTGAATCGCCGCAGGTCCAGCGATATCCGCCAACGTGTAGGTACTCTGCGGTTGTAGCTGAACGGAGGGTGAGACCTTCCAGCCCCGCCCGAGATCACGGGCAGCGCCTGCTCCCGTACCCTCCGTTGCCATACCGCCCTTTCCTTTCTCTCCCGTGGGGTTTTCCGCACTGATGGAGAAGGTCTTGGCCTGGGAGAGACGCCAGATGTTACCCAAGCCTAGCGCCAAGTCGTTGAATAGCTCCACTTTCTCATAACCTCCCTGGTAGCCGGATACGCAGCTGCCCGATGTTGGCAGTGTACTGGAACTGCGAACCAGCGGATGCTAACGATTGCTCCGGCAGCATCTATACGCCGTGCTGATATCTTCTCCTTCTTGCTAGGGCACGCCCAGCCGCGAGGACTGGGTGCCTTACGCGCACCGACCTGTGGACGTAGATCATATTCCTCAAAGGTAAATGGGGGGGCACGAAGAAATAGACAAGAAACGATTGTATAGCCATCGGATTCGACAAGGGGGCTGTGATGGTCTTGAAACAGCCGGTCGTGATCGGACTAGATATCGGGACGACGGGAGCAAAAGGGATACTGGTCACCGGCAGCGGGCGGGTGCTGGCCGAAGCGGCTGCCAGTTACGAGATCCTGACTCCCAGGCCTCTCTGGGCGGAGCAATGGCCGCAGGTATGGTTGGACGGGGCGGTGGCAGTGCTTCAGGATTTGGCCCGACGGGCAGCAGAGGGCAAAACGGCCATGGCCGCGGACGAGGTCGCGACCACGGCAGCGGACAACATGTCTGGTGTCCGGGATGGGATCGGCATCGAGGCACTATGCATCAGCAGCCTGTACGGGGGTTCGGGAGTCCCCTGTGACGAACACCTCGAGCCGCTGCATCCGGCGCTCATATGGATGGATCGCCGGGCGGTAGAGCAAAGCAGAGCCGCGGTCGCCCGGGTCGGCCTCGGACGCCTGCAGGCGATCACCGGCAATGGGGCAGACCCCTACTATGGTTTCACCAAGGTGCTGTGGCTAACGGAAAAACGCCCCGACGTCTGGGCCAAGACCCGTCACCTGGTAACCCCAAATGCTTATCTGATTTACCGCCTGACCGGCAGTCTTTGCATGGACTACTCCTCTGCCGGCAACATCGGCGGCTTTTTCGACCTCGAGCGACGCCGCTGGTCCGACCAGTTACTTGCCGAGTTTGGCATCCCGGCCCGGCTCTTCTCCGACAACCTGGTCGCCTCGGACGCCATCGTTGGCCGCCTGACGGCCGAGGCCGCCGCCTGGACGGGTCTGCCCGCGGGTCTGCCGGTGGTTGCCGGCGGCATCGATGCCGCCGTCGCCACCTTTGCTGCCGGCGTACTGAAGGAAGGGCAGCACGCGGCCATGATTGGCACGTCGATGTGCTGGGGTACAGTTCACGAACGCGGTATACTCTCGCCAACCCTGGTATCGATGCCGTACGTCATCGAACCGGGGCGTCTCACCTATTCGTTTGGCGGTGCGGCCACGGCCGGTGGAGCGGCTAAGTGGTTTCGGGACAGGTTCGGCCAGGAAGAAGCGGAAAGGGCCAGAGCACGAGGCCTTTCGCCGTACGCCTTGCTGGATGAGGCAGCGGCGGCAATCCCCGCAGGCAGTGACGGTGTCGTGACGCTGCCGTATTTCATGGGGGAAAGGAGCCCGCTCTGGGATCCGTACGTCCGGGCCGGGGTAGTCGGGTTGACCCTCTACCATACGAAAGCGCACGTATACCGCAGTATTCTGGAATCGGTTGCTTATACGTTACGCCAGAACATGGAGATCGTCCGCGCGGCCGGTACGAACCTGAACCCGCCGCTCGTACTCGATCCTGTGTTACGCCTGGTGGGAGGGGTGGCCGCCTCTGACCTCTGGACTCAAATCATTGCTGACGTGACGGGCTACCCGGCAATCCGTCCCCTGGTGAGCAGCGATGCACCACTCGGGGATGCGCTGCTGGCAGCCAAAGCGGTGGGCCTGGTCGATGACTACGCCTCCGCAATCGAGCAGTGGGTCCGCTGGCGTGCCCCGATCCAGCCGCAGGCAGCCAATCGACCGGTCTACGACGAGACCTACGCCAGCTTCGTTGAACTATACCGTCTACTCAAGGGTTTCTGGGGGGATCAAAGCTGAGTCTAAGGGACGTTGCTAAAGAACTGGGCCTTGCACCATCCACCGTCTCCCGGGCACTCAACCATCCGGAGATGGTTTCACCGGCGACCCGGGCGCGGGTGCTCGAGGCGGTGCGCAAGTCCCGCTATCAGCCAGATTTGGTTGCCCGTAGTCTCCGGATCAAACAAACGTCCACCCTCGGGTTGATCGTCTCCGACATCCTCAACCCGTTCCACGCCGCCCTGGCTCGGGCCATCGAGGAGGCGGCCCAGCGCCGCGGCTTCACCGTGGTCCTGGGCAACACGAACGAGGAAGAGAACCGGGAGCAGGCGTACCTGGACGTCCTGGTGGCGAGCAGGGTGGAGGGGATCATTCTCGTACCATGCGCCACCAACTCCCGCGGCCTGCAGCGCGTGGTGGAGCAGGGAGTGCCGGTAGTGCAGGTAGACCGTCTTACCCCCAACGTGTCTACCGACGCTGTCTTGCTCGACAACCGCCTGGGCGCACGCCTCGCGGTGGAACATCTGCTCTCCCTGGGCCACCGCCGCATTGGGTTCATCTCCGGGCCGCAGCATTTGACTACCGGTGTCGAGCGCCTCGAGGG
>JBLNBY010000216.1:0-3393 GCA_050260295.1 Bacteroidota bacterium | reverse complement strand
GAAGGGTTGCAGTTGGATCGAATCGCCGGTGGATAGCTGCCAGAGGATCTTGCCGCGCTGGTTTTGGGTGGTAAAAGTGTAGGTAAGGCGATACTCACGAAATCCTGCCCGCACTCGTACTTCCAACCGGTGCAGGCCCGCAAGCCCCCGATCGGGATCGATGGTGAAAGTCCAGCCATCGCCCTCCCACTCGGCGTCCGAGTCCCAGCCGCCCTGATCCACCCGGTAATCGAGCTGGTTGGGAATGACGTCACCTTCGCCCACCTTCACCCGAAAACGCAGAAGGCCGCCATCATCGACCGGAGGGTCCAATTGCAATTCCACATCCGGCCGGGGAAAGCCGTCGAGCAGAATCGGCATCACTTCCTGGAAAGCGTTATCGCCCAGAGGGCTGCCGGCCTGGCGGCGATAGATCACCAGCCTATCGTCGAAGCGCGCCACCACCGCATACCAGCCTTCCATGGCCGCCTCGATCATCTGGTTGACCCGCCCGTCGATGGGTTGGGTGACGAAGGAGTGCCCGTGCCCGGAGAGGACCAGCGGGACGTTGGCGCGGGCGAAGACCGCCATGGTCTCTTCCTGGTCGTCGACAAAATCAGTGTCCCAGCCGACCGGATGGTGTCCGCCCACGATGACCGGCCCTGAGGCGGAAGCGATCTGCTGCTCGAGCCAGGCCCGCTGACCCGGCCCGACGTGGCCATGCTGTTCCAACTCCACCGAAGTGTTGACCCCGATCACCCGGATGCCGCGCCAATCCAGCGAAAACTGGGTGGGCCCGAATGCATCCACGGCCATCTTCTCACCGAGGCTGGTCCAGCGGGCATCGTGGTTACCGGGCACGGCACGAACCGGGAATTTCCCGTCCCATGGCTTCAAAATGGTAACCGCGTTGCGCCATTCGCTGGAACGGTTCATCTCGGTGATGTCGCCCAGTATGAATACGAAGTCCGGGGACAAACCCAGCTGGAGCACGTCCTGAACTATCTTGCGGGTATTGGTGTCACCCGTGCCACTGCCAATGTGTAAGTCGGCAAGGACGAGGAAGTACCCTTGCGCATCGGCAAACGGGAGTTGGGATGCAGCTGCCTGAACCGGAGCAAACCAGCTCCCGGGCGGTCCTTCCAAGAGCGCCGTGCCCGCCGCCAACGCCACGACCAGCAGCAAGGCCCAAAGCAGTACCCGCCAACGTACCCAACGTTCCCAACGTTCCCAACGTACCCGCGGCCTTGTCGCCATTCTCACTTCCATCATTACGCTCTCCACCCTCGCTTCCACCTCCGCTGACAATTCTTAGTCATCCAGCGGGCATTCCCTGCCCAACTCTTTCTCGACACTTTCCCAACTCTGTCGACGGGAATTGGCGGCGCGAGCCAGGGCTGTTATCATGGTCTTGGAAGACTGCTATCGGGAAATCGGGTGGAGGCTAACTGCGGCTGGGACTCCACACACCCCAAGGAAGTCCAGGCGAAACCCGTAAACCAGTATTCTGAAGGCAGGGTTGCAGCGGGATGCGTCATTGGATGGTTGCCGTTCGTCACCGCGAAGAGGCGCTTTTCTGGTGGGTGCACCGGCGCTGGGCACGAGCTTGGCTCGACCGGGTGATGAGGCTTTTGACCCATCTGGGAAGCTGGTGGAGTTGCATGGGTATCAGCACCGCCCTGTGGGCGTTCCCCACCAGCCGGGCCCTGGCGTTGGCCACCGCCATTTCGGTCGTAACGAGCCATCTTCCGGTTCAGGTGCTGAAACGTACGATCCAGCGACCGCGGCCATACTTCTCCCTCGAGGGGTATCGTAAGCTGGTGGCACCGCTGACGGACTACTCCTTCCCCTCCGGTCATACCACCGCGGCCTTCGCCGTGGCCGGCATCCTTAGCACCATCGGCATGCCTACCGCCCTGGTTTCCTGGTCGCTGGCAACGCTGGTAGGCATATCCCGGATGTACCTTGGCCACCACTACCCTCTCGACGTCGCTACTGGTGCAATGATCGGCATCGCCGGGGCACTGCTCGGCCGGGCTCTGGTCTTGGTGTGAAATTCTACCCCCACTAAAGCGAGGGGTACCCATCGGGATGTGAGAGGTTAGCCAGCATTCCCCGGGTGACCCGGATCGTCGCCTTGGTCATGAGGGGTGTCACTGGTGCTGATCAAGGTAGTTCTATGATCACCCGCTGGCCAGCCGCGAGTCCCAGCTGCCGGCGGGCGCTCCCCTGATCGACCGCAATCAGCAACCTGCCATCGGAGTCCACCAGCAGACAGGGAGTGCCAGGGGGAACGTCACTGTACGTGTAAACCCAGGGTAGAGTTACCGGCGACCGGACCGCCGGGCTCGAGAACACGGGGGCAAGATGGAGCTGCACCGTTCGACCGCCCTGTACCGTTGGTCCACCCTGGGCCGTACGTTCGCCACGCGCCACCTGCGCCTTCTGCACTCTTCCCCAGGGGTCGTCCTCGGGGTGCAGCCGCAGATTCAGCCGCGCTGAACCGTATTGGTCGAAACCGATGACCGTGCCTTCCCACCGCCAGAGAGACGGACGATCGAGGCGATTGGTGCCAGTCAACGCCGGCAGCCATTCATCCATGGGCAGCCAGTGATCTTGCCAAGGCGCCGGGACGAGCTCCTCGATCCCCACCCTGGCACCCAACTCAACCGGGTCGACTCCCCGGCTGATGTGCGCAGCTGCCGGGGCGAAGACGTCCCGGGCATGAAAGGTAGCAGAAACCGGCTGGAGCATGTACTTCCGGTTCTCCAGCCGGTATGCGTGAAGTATACCTCCCAAAGCTTCGGCAGCGGGGCGAAGCAGCCCGTTGTCCGGCCCGACCAGGATGTCTCCCCGCGCCACGGCCAGCGCCACCGCCTGCCGCCGGCTGCCGACTCCCGGGTCGACTACCGCCAGGTGAACTGCCACCGGCATGTAGGTCACCGTACTGGCCAGGGCCAACGCCCCGGCCGTCACGTCGAACGCGGGAACTCCGTGGGTTATGTCGATGACCCGGGCGTCCGGGTTGATCCGGGCGATGACACCCTTGCAGATACCCACCGATTCGCCATCCAGGCCAAAGTCGGTCAGAAAGCTGATGAATTGAAACCCATCTGTCCGGCCGGCCATCCTGGTCGCCACCGCCTTCATTACTGCACAACCGATCGGCACAACCTACTGGCTCATCCGATCTACACAACCTAGCGGTTCAACTGGTCGGCACAACCGTTCAGCCGGCGGTTACAGCCGTCTTTTCCCGATTGCCGGTGAACCGGTAATAGTATAACCCCACCCCGGCTATGTAGGTAGCGTACGCCACCACCTGCAACAACGACGGGTTGTCATCATACCCGACAATTGCCTTGAGGAAGCTGCCCAACCCTGCCTTGTCGGTGAGAAACCCGGACAGGTTCC
>JBLNBY010000215.1:0-7433 GCA_050260295.1 Bacteroidota bacterium | reverse complement strand
TAGTTGAGGGTGGTGCCATCGCTCAACGGGATGGCTATCAGGTAGTGCCGTATCTCGCCGTCCTGTGCTGGTGTCATGTTGGCCGCCAGAATCCGGAGGGACTCAGCCATACTGTTACAGTCCTTGCACGCGGCCAGGTGGCCTTCGACCTTTTGCCGGTCCTCGGGCATGATCCGCCCCGTGGCATACTGGAACAAGAACACGTAGGCGTCTTTGCAGTTCACGACAAACTCCCCCTCGATCATGTACTGGGACATGAGTCTGCGGAGTTTTTGCAGCCCGTAATGGCACCTAGACTTGACAGAGCCCACCGGTTGGTCGGTTAGGTACGCCACCTGGTGGACACTGAAGTCTCTGACGAAACGGTAGTACACCACGCTGCGCTGTGCCTCCGGAAGCTTGCTGATAGCTTCCATGATGCGCCGTGTCAGTTCGTTGGCCAGCGCTACGTCCTCGGCGGACGGTACAGGATCCATCGCCGTTTCCATGAAGTGGACGAAGTTCTCGTCACTGGTGCACAGGTTCACCTCCCGTATGGCGGCCGAACTGCCCAGGTAACGAAGCGCGACGTTGCGGGCTATGGTGCGCAGCCATTGCCGCAACCGGCCGGTTTCCTGGTACCCGTCGTAGGCCTTGTACGCCCGTATGAACGTCTCCTGGACGATGTCCTCCGCGGCCGCCTCGTTACCGACGATTTTCTTAACATACCGGAGGAGCCACCCTTGGTTGTTGGCTACGATGTTGTCGAATCCGCAATCGTTCTCCAGGATGCACCACCCCCGCGACGGCATCTGCGGCGCCTCAGACGCCATCCAGCACAAGTAATCACGTCAGCCGGGAAACGGTTCAAACGCGAAGATTCTTCCAGCCCCGTTCACGGCGTCGGGATACCGCCGCTGGTCCGTCCACTCTTCTCCGGTTCGGTAAGGTGGGTGAGTATACCTGTTGACTGACCGTGACGGGGATGATACGGTCTAGAGTAGTTAGATAGTTTTCTAACAATCTTCGCGGCGGCTTGGCTGTGAGCGCGGTTGAACGGTTAGTACGGCTAGTATGGATAGCGGGAGCGGGAGCTCAAGGGGGACACGAGCGAGATTGGGGCTGGACCTGGTTTTCAAGGCTTTGGCGGATCCGACCCGGCGTCAGATCCTGCGCATGCTTTCGCAAGGCGACCTGTCAGCCGGGGAGATCGCGTCCGCTTTCGCCATGGCCAAGCCCAGCATCAGCCACCACCTGAATGTCCTCAAGCAGGCAGGACTGGTGCAGGACGAAAGGCGGGGGCAGCAGATCATCTATTCGCTCGATACTACGGTGTTCCAGGATGTACTCGGGTGGATCTTCGCAGTGGCCCAGCGGTCTGATCCACCCCGCCGGCCTGGTTCGTGAGGCAAAACGCACCGTAAGAAATGCGACAAGGGGCGATGCATGTGGGTGAATCGACACCGCAGGACGGATATCGCTTGAACTGGCCGGAGGTGCGCCGCGATTGGCCCGTATGGATTCTGCTGCTCGGGTCTTTCATGGCCGGGCTGTGGGCGTACCCCCACCTTCCTGAACGGGTCCCAATCCACTGGGACTTGCAGGGCCGGCCGAACGGGTGGGGCTCACCGTTTTGGGCAGCTTTCGGCGTACCGTTGCTCAATGTCGGTATCTATTTTCTAATGCTCATCTCCCCCTTGATTGACCCCAAGCGGGCCAACTACGCCCGGTTCACCGGCTTTTATCGCGGCCTGCGGTGGCTCATCGTCGCGTTTATGACTGCCGTGTATGGAGCGGCTTTGGCAGCCGGGCTGGGGTATCCGGTAGACATAGCGTTGATCGTGCCGCTGGCGGTGGGGTTGCTCTGGATCTATATCGGTAACTCGTTGGGGCGGGTGCGGTTCAACTATTTCGTCGGTATTCGCACCCCCTGGACTCTGGCCGACGAGACCGTGTGGCAGCGGACGCACCGCCTTGGGGGTAGGCTGTTCGTGGTCACCGGGCTGCTGACCGTCGTGGCGTTGCCCTTCTCTCGAGCTGCTTCTTTCTGGGTGCTAGCGGGCGGTTCACTGGTTACCGTGATCGGTACTCTCGTGTACTCGGCGGTGCTGTACCTGCGGCGGCCGCGGCCCGAGGGCGGCGAGTGAGATGACGGGCGGGGCGGATGCCAGCCAGGGCCGGGCGTAAACAGTGTCAAACAAGGAAGGGGCAGGTCGTATGTGGACGAAGCAAGGGCTGCGTTGGCAGTTGATAAAACGCTGCGCAGTCGTCATGGTCGAGGTCGTAACGCTCATCATGGCAACGGTCGGTGGTGCAGGGGTGGCATACGCAGAGGAGGCCGCCCAAGCAGCGCTTTCACCCACTGTGGCCGAGGCGGCCAATGGGGTTAGTCTGCGCCTCGGGTGCCAGTGGTGCTGTGGCATAGACCTTATGGCAGTGCCAGTGCCGGAAGGAGCAGACCGGTACGAGAGATGGGGAGGGGAAGATGAGCGGCACAAGCGGCGTGATCATTCGTCTGGCTCGGCCCGGTGATGAAAACGGGATCGCCCGGGTTCACGTGGAGAGCTGGCGCTCCACCTACAAGGGGATTGTGACCGACGAGGTGCTGGCCGGATTTGAGGGCGGTGCGCTTTGCAGATTGACTTGAGGCCTGGGCCTCAGGCCAGGTTCTCGTTCTGCAGGTGGCTGGCTGTTGTTGGCAAGGGCTCAGACGCAAAGTCCCCGGTGGATCGGGCGGTAGATAGGCCGGTAGATAAGCCGGTGGATGGTCGGTAGAAAGGCCGGTAGATAAGCTGGTAGATAAGGTCGTAGCGTTTGTGCGCCAGTCATAAGGGGGAGTTGTCACATCCATGTGCCACGCCCGGGGGCAGGAGTGGAGCGCGGATGCGACAGTCTGGGTTCAGGGACAATGGTTGGGAATGTTCGGGTCGGCCTTCGCTGCGAGTTCTCAGGTCTATGGGCGTCGACCCGTACGCAGAATCCCTGCTAGAGGTAGTGTGGCTTTCTCTGTTTCTCGGGAGTCTCGCAGGAGTCACCTGACCGGAGTAATCAGAACGCCACCGGAGGGAGGTCTGGCGGTCTGATGTGTCGCATGGGTGCGACACAACCAGCCGGGGAGTTGTCACACCGATACGCCAGTTTCGGCCCGGCCGGGAGTTGACGGGTGAAGTGGCGAACGTTGAACCGCAGATCTACGGATAAGGTTCGAGATTCCCGGCTTGACCGGAGGGGGGACTGGGGAACTCCGACGCCGCGGTTGTTGCCCAAGGGGTGCGGAGCGTAGATGAACTGGTCGAGGCCCTCGAGGTGCGGCAGCCTACCGTCTCGCACCACCTGGCGACGCTCAGGGCGCTGGGCCTGGTAAAGCTCCGCAAGGCAGGTCAGGTCCACTACTACTCCCTCGACGAGGAGTTCGTCCGGAGCATGGCCAGGCAGGTGCTCTCCCGTGAGGCTCTGGCCCGGTTCGCGCCCCCCGGAAGAAGGCGAGACCTGGGAGCAAAAAGTGCTGCGCAGTTTCTTCGCCTCGGACGGTCAGTTGATCGAGATTCCGGCCCAGAGAAAGAAGCGGGACGTGCTTCTGCGGCCACGCTGCGGCGGGAGTTCATCATGACGGGGTTGATGCAGCGCGAGGGTGGGGTCTACTGGCGTGTACCCTGTGCGCCCTGCGCGCCCTGTGCGCCCCGGGTACCCGGTACGCCCGTCGTTGGGACGGGTTCGCCAGGTCGGCCAACCAGGCCCGCCGGGCCTGCCGGGCCTGTACTTTTCCGTATTGGACCGCGTTCATCATTTGCCACCGTAGTTCCCTCCAACCAGTCGCGAGATCCTGAGATCTGGAAACCTAGAGATCCAGGCTCTTGCTTACGTCCGTCTCTTGCAGTTTGGCCGGTTGTGCAGAGTGGGATTACGGCAAGTAGCGGGTTCGTAGCCAGAACTTGCGTCTGGCGGCCGGCCGCTGGTACTCGCCCCGATGCCGGAAGATGGGTGGTGCAGGTGGGTGGTGCAGGTGGTGGTGCGGGTAGGTAGTGCAGCTGGGTAGTCTCGGGTAAGATAAGTCTGGATGATCCTCAAGAAAGGAGGTGGATCGGTTGGCTAAGGCCATCGATCCGGTCTGCAAGATGGAGGTCGATCCGGCGGCAGCGCCGGCGAAGAGCGAATACAAGGGGCAAACATACTACTTTTGCGCGCCCGGCTGCAAGCGGGAGTTCGACAAGAACCCAGAGAAGTTCCTGGGAGCGGGAGCGGGGCAAGGGAGTCACGGTCACTCTCACTGAGACGAGCGGGTAGCACACCCGTAGTGGCCAAGGGAAGCGTGAACTGAAGCCGCCAGTGTCCGGTGTTGAGTACGGGCAAATGTCAAGTATTCGTAGATAAGCAGCTGGGCCCGGTCGCAAACCGCCTGGCGGTCTGTGCTGCACGATGGACCGCCCGGTTCCGACCGGGCTCAGCAGGCTTGCCTTGTCTCGGGCCTCTGGGGGGCACGCTCACTCCGCCTTAGGCCACCGTTGTCCAGGTGCACTCTCACTCGACATCGACCCAAACATAACCGTCCTCGACCTTGGCGGGGAAGGTGGCGACGCCGGTGATTGCCGGCAGCGAGAGCGCCCGGCCGCTGGTAATGTCAAACCTTGCACCGTGGCGGGGGCAGACCACGACCTTTCCTTCAAGCCGTCCCTCGGCCAGTGATGCTTCGGCGTGGGAGCAGGTATCTTCCGTGGCATACACCTGGTCCTGCACCCGGAAAATCGCAATCGGGAGTCCGTCCACTACGATCCGGCGTCCCTGCCCGTCCTGCAACTCGGTGAAGGGGAACGTCTTGAACCATGCCATGAGGGTCCTCCTTGCATTCGATTACTCTGATTCGATCACCCCGAGTATTGGCATGCTATTTCTGGGTTGCTTTCGATCGGTGCTGAACCAGCAAAAACTCGTAAACAGGCCCGGGAACGAACTGCCGCACGACCTCTTCCCAGCCGTCCGGACCGATCAGCCCCCGCACGAAGCTCGAGCTAATCTCCGCCATCTCCCGGGGGGGCATGAGGAAGACGGTTACAACCTCCGGGGCAAGGTCGGCGTTGATGTTCCGCATCGCCCGTTCATAGGCGTAATCGTCTTCGTTGCGAATGCCGCGCAGGATGTATCGCGCACCTACCTCCCGGGCGTAATCCACCAGGAACCGGTTCTGAAAGCTGCTTACCTTTACATTGGGGAATCCTGCCGTACAACGGCGCAACAGCTCCATCCGGTCGGGCAGGGTGTAGTAGCTGCGTTTGTCTGGATTCGTCCCGATGGCAACGATCAATTCATCAAACAGAGATGCGCCCTGTTCGATCATCCACATGTGCCCGTTTGTGACCGGGTCGAAACTGCCGGCATAAACACAAATGCGCACTCGTCTTCTCCTTTACGTGTGCCCGCTACCCGTGCACGTCGCACGTTGCACGTTGCACGTTGTACGTTGTACGTTGTACTACCCCACATGGTTACACGTGACTGCCAGCGGCCGCCCCGGTCTCCGCCGAGGCCGGTACCTTCTCCACGTCGATCAACTCATACTGCCTGGTACCGATTCCCACCTTCTCGGCCTCGATCACCTGCAGGTACGGGTCTTTGGCCCGGCCGAGAACCCGCTGGAAAGGATGTCCGTCCTGCTCTACGACGAACTCCTCAGGCACCATGTCCTCCAGAATTTCCTCCTGGGCGATCAGGTCCAGGGAGGCGGTGTCGATGGCCACCGGGTCGCGGGAAACGAGCACCCCGATGTCCCGCAGGAAGGCTGGCATGGTGTAGGGGTGGCAGTCGCACCAGGGGGTAACGTGCAGAATGAAGTTCACAAACAGCATGTTCTCCCGGGGGAAGGTCGACAGCACGGCTTGGGCTGCATGTGCCATGCCGACCTGGAAGACTCCGAACATCTCCTCCGGTTTCAACTGCAGTGCGTCGTGGGGGCAGGCCGGCTCGCACTTCCTGCAGTAGGTGCAGGAGTGGACGTCGATATGGAGCTCATCCTTGTTTTGGCCGGACCAGTGAATCGCATCCACCGGGCAGGCGTCGAAGCATTCCCGGCAAGGCTGGTGCGAAAGACAGCGTTCCCGATCCCAGTACTCCACCGTGCCGATGAGGTGGTGGATCGCCCCGCGTGAACGGCCTGCCAGCATGCCGATGCCGATGTTCTTCAAAGCGCCGCCCATTCCGGTGCTCCCGTGGCCTTTCACGTGGGAGAGGCAGACCAGCGCTTCGGCGTCCTCGATCTCGCCGGAGACCCAGACTTCCTTCAGCCGGGGCTCATTCACCTCGTGGCGGTAGGCGTAACGTTCGACCGAGCCGCCCGAGGGCACTATGGGGCAGCCGAGCGTTTCGGGGGTGTAACCTCGCTCATACCCGTTGAGGGCACCCCAGGAGTGGACGACGTAGGGACGGCCGCCCGCCGCCTTGATTTTGTTTATCACCATCCGCACCAGAGCCGGATGGATGGTGGAGAAGTTCGTATCTTGCCCCAGGTGAACTTTGACCGCCACCCGCTTGCCGGCAACCACGTCCGCCAGACCGGCGCAGTCGAGGGCCTTCAGCATCTTGATCGGGTAGCTGTCCTCCTTGCGCATCCTCTTCATTTTCACCGAAGCGAAGTAGACCCGCGCTGTTTCCTGAGCCACGGCCACACCTCCACAAAACCTTTGCTGTTAGTGCCAGCCATTACTATATCATGCTGGCTTGGCTTCCGTCATTGACACCGGCCGGATGTCTTTGCTAGCGTGGAAGCCGGGTGCGAGGTGAGAATGAGTCTCACCCTCGCTTGCCTGCTGGCTGCAAAACTGCCCGGTCGCGGCAATACTTGAGGGAAGGGTGTGCCCAACGTGGTCTATCCGCTCGTTGTCACTTTGCGCGAGGGCCTTGAGGCCGCGCTTGTAATAGGAATCGTTATCGCTTACTTGCACCGGCTGGGTGCGGAACGCCGCCTGCGGGCGCTCTGGACCGGGATCATCGGGGGAGTTCTGGCCAGCGTCGTGGCGGGGGTGTCGGTCTATTACCTGGTCGGAGAGCTGGAGGGCGTGGCCGAGTACACGTTTGAAGGGATTGCGCTCTGGACGGCGGTGATCGTGCTCACCTATCTTGTCCACTGGATGCGAACGAATAGCAACCGGATGCAGGAATTCCGGCAGCAAGTGGCGACGGCCGCGCAAGAGACTTCGCCCTGGCCTTTGGCCCTGCTCGCCTTCGTCGTGATCATCCGGGAGGGGATCGAGACCGTCCTATTCCTTGCCGCCGGCACTGTTTCGGAAGCGGCCCCCGGCCTGTTTTGGCTGGGAGCGACGCTGGGGCTAGCCATAGCGGTGGCTCTGGGTCTTGCTCTGTACCGGGGCACCGTTCGCCTGAACCTGCGGCTTTTCTTTGATGTCACGAGCGCTCTCATCATCCTCTTTGCCGCCGGGATGCTTGCGTATGGGATCAAGGAGTTT
>JBLNBY010000214.1:0-5616 GCA_050260295.1 Bacteroidota bacterium | reverse complement strand
ATAATCTCCGTCCGGAAGTGTGGTGTTGCGTCTTTGCAACATTACGACCCCGGAATAGGTTGCAGAAATGCAACGTTCAGGCTCTTGAGGAGGGCACCGCTCGGGTTGGAGGGAAGTAATCGAGGGTTTAGTGGGCGAAAGACCTGCCAGAAGCAGCGGGACTGTCCAAGTCCGGGTTAGCCAGAGTGGAGGAGGGGGAGTTCCTAGGTCCCGTGAACCGGAAGGTTGCAAAGATGCAACCCTCGGAGTCATCAATGTGTTGCGAAAATGCAACCAAAGCTTGATGGCTTGGTCCGGCAGGTCACTACGCCACCTGCGCTGGTCGTGGTGTGGGTCGCACTGTGGGGAGTCGCGTGGTTAGGTGGCATGGCTGGGTCGGAGCGTAGAACGCAGCATGGCCCGTGGTCTGGGCTGCAGCGTGTACCGCAGCGTGTGTGTCGCAGTGCGAGCCGCAGCGTGGGACGTAACTGAGCCGCACGGTGGGCCCACAGAGTGGTGGAGGCGCCGGACACTTACGACGGGCGGCGTGCACTGTGCGCCCTGCGGCTGGCTGCTTACACGCGAGCCGAAGGGAGCAGGAAGATGCTGGATTTCCGGTGCTTGACCTGCTGGGGATGAGCTAGTATACTTAGGGGTACAGTAAGAGACAGAATGAGCGAAACGAGACCGGGTGGTCGCGCAGGCCTGTGGCCTGCGAGGAAAGTCGGGACTCCATAGGGCGAGGTGCTGGGTAATACCCAGTGGGGGTGACCCCAAGGAAAGTGCCACAGAGATGCAGGCGGCCGGTCGCGGTACTCCGCGGTCTGGCAACGGTGAAACGGTGCGGTAAGAGCGCACCAGCAGCCAGGTGACTGGCTGGCTTGGCAAACCCCACCTGGAGCAAGACCAAATAGGAGGGAGATAGAGTGGCCCGCTCTTCCCTCGGGTTGGTCGCTTGAGGCGCTGGGTGACCGGCGTCCTAGATGGATGACCACCACGACAGAATCCCGCTTACAGGTCTGGTTTCGCTCCCGTGCCGCGGGAGCCTTTCGAGGTCGTTGCCGCGGCTTTTTTTGTCTACGTTGGCTTGGTCGCAAGCTGCATAGGGCGGAAAGGAGGGAGCGCCAACCAAGTTTCCCTCCTGGGAACGGAAGGCGCTGGCGGAATGCGGTTTGGGCAGAGGATGAGAGAGGATGCGGAGCTAGTCTGGGGCGAGGGCAGCAAGACTCACTCTTACCGGCGAAGTGTTCGTCGGCCTGCCCGAGTACGCCGGTCTCCGGTCTCCGGATCTTCCCATGGTGAGCCAGGAGACCCCCGCGTGGACTGGGACTATTGGGATCCTGAAGTCTACAGCCCAGGTTTCGGAAGCGGCAGAGAACGTGACAGCCAGACCTAGGCCACCCCGGCCAAGGTAGAATATGACAAATTGGCGCGCCAGGAGGCCACGAAGCTGGTCGCCGCCGCAGCAGCCAGAGGGAAGGCAGAGTACCTTCCCTTTTTCTTTTGTCACTGACTGAAAACTTTCGCGTCTGCCGGCAGGAGTTGGGCGAACCGGAGCGAAGACTGCTGTGGTGTCAGGTGGGGCAAAGTGGGGACAGATGGCGCATGTTTATGGGGGAGTACCGTCACACTCTCGATGAGAAAGGCAGGCTCTTCATCCCGGCTCGTTTCCGGGAGGAGTTGGGACCGGCCTTCATCGTCACCCGCGGGCTGGACAACTGCCTTTTTCTTTTCCCCCCCACCGCCTGGAAACTGGTGGAAGAGCGATTGGCAGCGTTGCCGGTGAATAAGGCGGCCAGCCGGGCGTTCACCCGGATGCTCTTTTCCGGTGCTTCTGAGTGCCAGCCTGATCGGCAGGGCAGGGTACTGATTCCGCCTGCCCTCCGGGCATATGCCGGTCTTGAAGACGAAAGGGAGGCTGTGGTCGTGGGGGTCTCCCAGCGGGTCGAGGTTTGGAGCGCCACCCGCTGGGATGCCTACACGCAGCAGGCAGCTTCCGATTTCGCACAGCTGGCTGAAGAGATGGTAGACATGCCGTTCTGATGACAGACTCTTCACCGGCGATGGCAGACTTGCTGATGACAGAGTTGTTTATGAAGGAGGCGATGACGGCAGTGGGTGTCGGTGCCTTTCAGCATACACCGGTCCTGGCAGAGGATGTGATCGCTTACCTCGCTTGCCGTTCCGGGGGCCGATATGTAGACGGCACGGTGGGCGGTGGTGGGCATGCGTCCGCCATCCTGGAAGCGTCCGCTCCGGACGGAATCCTGCTCGGCATTGACCGTGATCCCCAGGCGCTGCGCTCGGCTGCCCGGCGTCTGACCCCCTACGGCGAGCGGATTACATTGGTCCGGGGCAACTATGCCCAGATGGATGAGTTGGCCCGGTCCGTTGGCTGGACGTATGCCGACGGCATCGTTCTGGACCTGGGCGTATCCTCGCCGCAACTGGACATTCCCGGTCGAGGCTTCAGCTACCAGCATGAAGCCCCTCTCGATATGCGAATGGATCCGACGATCAAGAAGACAGCGGCCGACCTCGTCAATCAGGCGAGCGCGGCGGAGTTGATTCGTATCCTACGGGAGTACGGCGAGGAACGCTGGGCGTCCCGCATCAGCCGTTTCATCGTCGAAGCACGACGCCGGGAACCGATCGTAACCACGATGCAGTTGGTGGAGATCATCAAGGCTGCGGTCCCAGCCAGCAGCCGCCGGGAAGGGGGGCATCCGGCCCGCCGAACCTTTCAGGCGTTGCGTATAGCAGTAAACGACGAATTGAGTTCACTCGAGAAAGGGTTGGCGGCAGCCTGGAGACTCCTTACACCGGGAGGCCGGCTGGTGGTGATCAGTTTTCACTCGTTGGAGGACCGGATCGTCAAACAGTTCTTCCAGCAGAAGGCGGCAGGTTGCATCTGCCCGCCCGACCTGCCTGTCTGTACTTGCGGACGCCGTCCGGAGCTCAGGTTGCTGACACGGCGGGCGGTGATGCCGCTGGAGATGGAGATCCAGGCAAACCCGCGTGCACGCTCGGCCAAACTCCGTGCAGCGCTGAAGGTTATGCCGGCCGAAGGAGAGGAATAGAGTTGGACGAAAGAGGCTGGTATACTTACGGCTCAGTGGTAACCGAGGTTTCCCGGTCTCAAGCCGCACAGTCGCCGGGTATGCGCGGGCCGGACGGTCAGGTTGAAAGGGAAAGGAGCCCGCTGCACCGCCCTGGCCGGCGGACTGTCGTCCGATATCGGCTGTCGGTTCGGGCAGTGATGGTCGGCGCAGCGGTCCTGCTGGGGCTCGGGTACGGGCATCTCTGGTTACAACTCCAAGTGACGTCACGCGGCTACGAACTGGACCGATTGGAACGCCAACTAGCCGAGGAACAGCGGGTGAATGGCTGGCTCGGCCAGCAGGTGGAGCAGGCCAAATCATTGTCGAGGGTGGAAGAGGTCGCTCGTGAGAACTTGCGCATGGTGGATGAACCTGTGCTTCAGTTCGTAGCGGCAACCGGGAGGTAGTGGTGTGCACCGCAGACTGCCGCAAGTCAGGGTGCGTCGCCGGTTGGCACAGCTCCTCGTGATCTTTGTCGCGGTTACCGGCTTGCTGGTACTGAGACTCGTCTGGGTGCAGCTGGTCAACGGGGCTTTCTACCGGCAGGAGGCAGAGAATCAACGCCTGCGGTACATGCCTGTCCCCCCACAGCGGGGCGAGATCCTTGATCGCAACGGTGAGACACTCGCCACCAGCATCAGCACTGATGCCGTACTGGCGATTCCGGCGCAAGTTTCCGATCCGGCCCGTACAGCCGTGCAGCTTGCTCCGTTGCTGGGAGAGGATCCTGCCGTGCTGCTTGAGAAGCTGTCCAATCGCCGGGTCAGTTCGGTCTGGTTGGCACGCCGTTTACCAGTCGAGGTGGGGCGGCAGATCCGGGAGTTGCAGCTTCCCGGGATACAGTTGATCGATAGGCCTGAACGCTTTTACCCCAACGGGCCGCTGGCCGCGCAGGTACTGGGAATAGCGGGGATAGACAATCAGGGTCTAGAAGGCCTCGAGCTATACTACGACCAGGTACTGCGAGGTAAGCCGGGCAGGGTTCTACAGGAGCGGGACGCTCAGAACCGTAACATTCCCGGGGGTGAGCGCCGGTTCGTAGCCCCGGAAGATGGCCGGACACTGGTACTCACGCTGGATCGCGTCATCCAGTATGTGGCCGAACGGGAGTTGGCGGCAGGAGTCCAGGCAGCCCAGGCCGAACGGGGCGTTTTCATCGCGGTTGACCCACAGACGGGGGAAATCCTGGCCAACGCCGTCTATCCCAGCTACGACCCGAACAACTATGCGAGCTTCCTGGCCGAGCAGCGGCGCAACCGGGCCATTACCGACCAGTACGAACCAGGCTCGACTTTCAAGATCATCACCGGTGCCGCCTCCCTGGCGGAGGGCGTGGTGCGTCCCGATGAATCATTCTTCGATCCCGGCTTCCTAACTGTAGACGGAGAAACGATTCACTGTGTCAAACCGGGCGGACACGGTTCACTCGATTTTACGCGCGCCACGGAGGTTTCGTGTAACGTCGTCTATGCACAATTGTCCCTCTATCGCCTGGGACCGCAGCGATTCTACGAGTATCTGCGTGCTTTCGGGTTCGGGCAGCGGACGGGAGTTGATTTTCCTGGCGAGGCTACTGGTCTGATACCTTCGCCCGGCCGCATCCGTTGGGGCGCCAACGTAGCCTGGGCTACTGCCGGTTTCGGTCAGGGGGTGGCAGTTACCCCGCTGCAAATGGTGATGGCGGCCAGTGCGATCGCCAATGGTGGACGCCTCTACAAGCCTCGCTATGTCAAGGAGATTCGGGATGCGGAGGGGCGGGTCGTCGAGCGGTTCGAACCCGAGGTGGTACGCCAGGTGATCCCCGCGCCTGCGGCACAAGAGTATGCCCGTATACTGCGCTCGGTCGTAGTCAACGGGTCTGGGGGGCGGGCGGACCTCCCGGGCTACCGGGTGGCGGGCAAGACGGGAACTGCCGAGGTGGCGGAAGGCGGGCGTTATACTGACAAGCGAGTTGCATCCTTTCTGGGGTTTGCCCCGGTGGATAACCCCCGTATCCTGGGTATAGTGGTGTTATACAATGTAGGGGCTCGCCCGGCATACGGCGGGACCTGGGCCGCCCCGGTCTTCCGGGCGATCATGGAAGACGTCTTGCCGTATCTGGGGGTCCGTCCCCGGCTGGAGGAGACGGCCACTGGCAACCAGGGCCAGTCCGGACAGGTATCAGTGGAACAAGGGCCGCAGCCGGGCACGCCTGCTGAGCTGACTGTCCCCAACGTTCGCAACTTCCCGGTTGATGAGGCGATTTCGCGGATCACCGAGGCTGGTCTTGCTTACCAGCTGCTCGGGGAGGGTGAGGTCGTTCTCGAGCAGCTACCGCAACCTGGAGCGTCCGTACCATCCGGGACTGCGATCAATCTGTATCTGGATGGTCTCGCATCGAGTCCGCAAACGTTGGCTACAGTTAAAGTGCCTGATTTGACCGGGCTGGGAGTGCGACAGGCAGCGGTGGAATTGGCGGAACTCGATCTGCAACTCCGCATATTTGGTAGCGGGGCGGCAGTTCGCCAGGATCCGGCACCCGGAACGCTGCTGCGGC
>JBLNBY010000213.1:0-7189 GCA_050260295.1 Bacteroidota bacterium | reverse complement strand
GGAAGGGGAGCGATCCCCAACTCATCCTGGCCGAAATCGACTACTGGCGGGATTCGGCAGGCAAGCTGATTCCAAAGCTGCGTTACCTCGAGAATCATGACCACGACCGTTTCCTCGCTCGGTTCAGCGCGGAAGAGTCGATACCCGCGGCAACGGCCCTTTTCACGCTTCCGGGCATCCCCATGATCTATGCCGGGCAGGAGATCGGCGCAGCCGTTCGCCCGTCTCTGTTCGACCCGTTCCAGTTGGATTGGAACGCCCGGGATGAGCGCGTCGTGGAACTCTATCGCCAACTGATCGGCTTGCGGCAAAGCCAGGCTGCGCTGCGGCGGGGTGAATTAACACCAATCGCCGTGGCCGGGGGCGATGACGGGGATCATGACGGGGATCATGACGGGGGCGACAACGGGGGCACTGTCAGGGGTCAGGGGGTTCTGGCCTTCAGCCGTGTTTACGGCGACGAGACGCTCCTGGTAGTGGCCAACTTCCGCCCCGATCCCCAGAGAGTTCGTCTCGATTTGGGCAGCACGGGGCATTTGCAGAATTCTGTGGATTTGGCGCTAGCTGAGGTTGCCCCGCTTTGGACATCGTGGGGAGGAGCCGAAGCCGCACCTGAAGCTGAAGCTGAGGCCAAGGCCGAGGCCGAGACCGAGGCCGAGGTAACCGCCGAAGTAGCCGCCGGGACTGACACCAAAGATGCGGTCGCGGGCATGCTCGAGTTCGTGCTGCCTCCCTATGGCGCCGCGGTCTACCGCCTGGTCCCCAGACCATGACGACCGCACCTCGAAGGGGGGTGATCGATGCAACGCCGTCGTCCGCCGTAAACCACAGCTGTCAGACTCAGGTGTATCTGCTCAAAGTTCAAACGTCCATCCATGAACATCGAGGGGGTCAGAGATATGAATCTGCCCAAGAAGGGTGTCCGCCTGATTTTGAACGGTGTTCGCCTCGTTGTGCTGGCAGTAACGGTCGTGGTAATGTCGTCGACCCCGGGCATGGCGAAGACAAAGCTGACACTGTGGGATTGGCATGAACCCCGGGTGAAGCTCTTCGAGGAGTATGCCAGACAGTACCAGAAAGTCCGGCCTGACGTTGAAATCGTAACTGTAACAGTCCCGTGGGACGAGTATTGGAGCAAACTGGCCGTCGCCATTGCTTCGAAGACCCCACCGGATATCGCGGAATTCCACAATGAACAATACTCCAGATTCGATGGCATGCTGACCCCCTTCCCGGAGGACATCTTCCCAATGGAAGAGATGCGCAAAAAATACATCATGTTTGATCAGGCCTTCAACTTTGACGGCAAGTTCTACTACTTCCCCGACGGCATCATGACCGGCGCAGTCTTCTACAACGTCGATCTGCTGCAACAGGCAGGAGTCGCTGGTGTCCCCAAGACCTGGGACGATATGGCCGTCGTAGGACAGAAACTGACCAGGATGAATAGCGACGGTACATTGAGGCAGGTTGGGTTCAACTTTGCCTACGATGCCGGAGTTCTCGTCGACATGATATACCAGCACGGTGGGCGCCTCTTCGGGGAGAAGGGTGTAGCCTTCCACGAGGATCCTGGCAAGAGAGCCGTTCAGCTCTTTGACAAGATGCTCAGGGCGAGAATAAGCTCCCAACCGGGAATCGGATTCAGCGGCAACTTCGAGAACGGCCAGGTAGCCATGCAGTACAACTGGACGTGGTATGGCGGCTACCTCCGGAACGTGTCCAAAGTCAACTGGGAGGTCGCGCCGATTCCGACTCCGACCGGTGGAAACCTGCCCGCCCGCGGGCGGAACAACTACGAGAGCGGCCTGTCGGTGCCCACCGGAGTTCCCAAAGATAGACAGCGCCTGGCGTTCGAGTTCATCAAGTGGTTGTACGACAATGACGAGTTCTACATCCGGCTGAACCAGGCCCTGGGCCGCATCCCCGGGCGCCCGTCGCTTTGGAGCCGGCCCGAAGTGCAGAACAATTCGATGTTCCGTGTCCTCGCCCAGCAAGCCCCGTATACGGTATATGCCGGGCCGATCCCGGGCTGGATGTGGGAGACCATCGGGACTTTGCACCAGGACATCATCAACGGGACCAAAGCTCCGGTGGTCGCCCTCGACGAAGCCCGCCAGAAAGGCGACGCCGAGTGGCGCCGGAATCCACCCAAGTACATCGTGGAGAACAAGTACAACCCGCCGGCCAACTGAGCCGGTACACCCTCAGAGCAAGTCCTTCGACTGAGCGCCAATCTGCTGACCACCAGTTGCGCGAGCACCCGGGTCCACGCGGCTCGGGTGCTCGCACGGGCTGTACCCTCTGGGCAGCCGATCCGGGGCTACTCCCCGATGATCTTGACCAGCACGCGCTTGGGGCGTTGCCCGTCCCATTCGCCGTAGAAGACCCGCTGCCACGGCCCAAAGTCGATGCGTCCCCTGGTAATGGGCAAGACCACCTGGTGGCCCAGGGTCAGGCTGCGCAGGTGCGCAGCGCCGTTGTCTTCCCCGGTACGATTGTGCAGGTAGTCATCACCCCGGGCCGGATGCCTGTCCCAGGGCGCAATGGTTCCCTCGAGCCAGTCCTTGATGTCCTGCCACAACCCCGACTCATGGTCGTTGACGAACACCGAGGCCGTGATGTGCATGGCGCTGACCAGCATCATCCCTTCTTCGACCGGGTGTTCCCGCAAAAACTCCTCCAACCGGTCCGTTATGTCGATGATCTCCTGCCTCCGGGAAGTGTTGAAGGTGAGGTAGGTTGTATATGACTTCATCTTCGTCACCGCACTTCGTCACCGCATCAACCCGACCGGACCGGAGCTGCTTAGCAGCTGGCGTTCACACGGTCGGATGCAATCCGATTATATCCCAATCAGCAACACGGCATTGCCTCTCCGGCCAATCCGTGGTATTTCCTATAATCACATAGGTTTAGTCGGATTGCAGGCAGGCGGGAGGTAAGGCAGATGCAGGTAGACGACCAGATTCGTATCAACAGGGAGACGGAGAGGGAGTCGCAGCAGAGCTGCGGGCGTCCGCACGTAGCGACTTCACGCGGGCAGACGAAGGAGCAGCCGGCGGTGAAGCTGACGACCGCCATCGTTCATGCCGGCACGCGGCGTGACCCCCGGACGGGGTCTATCCCGGTCCCCATCTACCAAACGGCCACTTTTCAGCATCCGGCACTGGGACAGTCTACCGGCTATGACTACTCCCGCACCAAAAACCCCACCCGCGAGGCACTCGAGGACGCTCTCGCCCAGCTGGAAGGCGGGGCTCGGGGGCTGGCCTTTGCCTCCGGTATGGCCGCCATCCACTGCGTTTTGCAGCTCCTCCAACCCGGGGATCACATCATCGTCACCGAAGACCTGTACGGCGGCACTTACCGGCTCTTCAACCAGGTCCTCAAACTCGACCATACCTTCGTTGACACCACCGACCTGGAGGCACTACGTGCGGCCGTCCGTTCCAATACGAAGGCAATCCTGGTGGAAACACCCACCAACCCGCTAATGAAAGTGGCCGACGTAGCCGCCATCGCCCGGATTGCCAAAGAGGCCGGCGCACTCCTCATCGTGGACAACACGTTCCTGACACCCTACTTCTTCCGCCCGCTCGAACTGGACGCTGACATAGTGGTTCACAGTGCCAGCAAGTATCTGGCGGGCCACAACGATGTGGTGGCCGGCGCAGTGGTAGCCAAGGATCCGACCATCGGTGAACGGCTCTTCTTCTATCAAAACGCCACCGGGGCGATCCTCGGCCCGCAGGACTCTTTTCTTGTGCTCCGGGGGCTCAAGACGCTGGCGCTGCGGATGGAGAAGCACCAGGAGAACGCGCGGCGCATCGCCGGGTGGCTGCGATGTCACCCCCTGGTGAACCGTGTCCACTACCCCGGCCGGGGCGGCATGATCTCCTTCGAAGTCGTCCGGCATGAGCTCGTGCCGCAGGTGCTGGCCCGGGTGAAGCTGATCCTCTTCGCCGAGTCCCTGGGCGGGGTGGAAACGCTGATCACCTTCCCCTTCACGCAGACGCATGCCGACATCCCCGTGGACGTGCGAGAGAGGCTGGGCATAAACGATCGCCTGCTGCGGCTCTCGGCCGGCATCGAGGATGCCGAGGACCTCATTGCCGACCTGGCTCAGGCTCTGGGAGGTGGTCCGGAAGTCCCGCAAGACGCGCAAGAATCACAAGGACCAGAGGCCCCGCATGGAGCGCCAGCACCGCGGGGCGTGCAGATGCCGTCTGGAGATTCAGGGTCGCAAGGCCGGGGCCGTAATCATCGGTGGGAAGGGCCGGGTGGGTCGGCAGGGCTTGGAAGGAGGGGAAGCCGGTGAAGTTCGGAACGAAGCTGCTGCATACCGGCTATGAGGTCGACCCCTTTACCGGAGCGGCTGCCATCCCCATCTACCAGGTTTCCACGTTCGACCAGCCGGCCCTCGACCGGCCCGCTCCTTTCGACTACGCCCGCTCGGGCAACCCGACCCGCCAGGCCCTGGAAAAGATCCTGGCCGAACTGGAAGGCCCGGCGGCGGCCGCCTTTGCCTTCAGCTCGGGCATGGCCGCCATCTCCACCGTCCTGATGCTCTTCAATGCCGGCGACCATCTGGTGGTAACCGACGACTGCTACGGCGGTACTTACCGGTTGTTGACGAGGGTGTTCCGGCGGTTCAACATTGAAGCCACATTTGTTGATACCAGTGAACCGTCAGCCGTACGGGCGGCGCTTAAGGAGCACCCCAACACGCGAGCGCTCTTTGTAGAGACGGTGAGCAATCCTTTCCTCAAGCTGACCAGCGTGCGGGCCATGGCTGAGATTGCCAGGGAGCAGGGGGCGCTCTTGATCGTCGACAACACCTTCCTCTCCCCCTATCTTTGCCGGCCACTGGAGGAGGGCGCCGATATCGTGGTACACTCGGCCACCAAGTATCTGGGCGGCCACAGTGACCTGATTGCGGGGACGGTGGCGGTTAAGACGGCCGAGCTGGCCCAAGAGGTCTACTTTCTGCAGAACGCAGTCGGCGCCGTGCTTGGCCCTCAAGACTGCTTCCTGCTAATGCGTGGTATCAAGACTCTCAAGGTCCGTATGGAACGGCAGTGCGCCACGGCTGCCGCCCTGGCGGCGTGGCTGGCCAAGCGGCCGGAGGTGCGGGAGGTTTACTACCCGGGCGTCGGTGCGATGGTCGCCTTCCGGCTGGTTCACCCGTCGCTGACCGGACCGTTTGTGGAGAGGTTGAAGCTGCCGCTGCTCGGCGTCTCGCTGGGGGCGGTGGAGACCCTGGTGGCCGTGCCGGCGCGACACTCGCACGCTTCCGTTCCGGCAGAGGAAAGGGCTCGCCGGGGCATCACCGGCGATCTGATCCGGCTCTCCGTGGGGATCGAGGAGGTCGAGGATCTGCTCGCCGACTTGGATCAGGCGCTCAGATACGCAGCAGCCGTAGCGCCGGCAACCCATTAGGGCCCTAGCCGGGTCTCATTAGGGCCCTGGCCCGATCTTCGGCCTCTTCAGCCGCTTGACGCCCACCGCGCAGACGCCGTGTCGACACCGTGGGCCGCACCGGTCCCCGGCGGGTACGGTATCATATCAGCAGGAGGGTGATCAGCATGAATATCGCCTTTTTCCTGCTGCCCAAGGCTGAGGTCGTGTATCTGAGCCCCAGGTCGACGGTGCGGCAGGCTCTGGAACGGATGGAGCGTCACCGCTATACGGCCGTTCCGCTGGTCGATGAAGACGGGCGATACGCTGGCACGATCACCGAAGGTGACCTTCTCTGGTATATCAAGAACAATGCACAACTCAACCTCGACCGCACCGAACAGGTTCGCCTGGCTGACATCCCGCAGCATGTTCAGAATCAACCGGTGAGTATTTACGCCGACATGCGCGACCTCATCCGCCTGGCCGCCGAACAAAACTTCGTGCCGGTGGTGGACGACCGCGGCCTTTTCATCGGCATCGTCCGGCGGCGGGAGATCATCGAGTACTGCGCCCGGCTGCTATGGGCTGACGAGGCGGACGCAGCGAATGAAGCAGGCGAAGAAGACGATTCTGACCGAACGGCCCGCTACCCGACGTAGATCATCTGTACGGTCATGCCACCATCGATGACCGGGTTCTGACCCGTGATGAAGCCTGCTGCCTCGGACGCCGGGAAGAAACAGCGGCCACTATGAGTACTGCAGGGTACCGCCACCCGCTGTCGAATCCTCCAAACAAGAACATTCTGGCAGAAAGGCAGGGAGATTATCCATGTGTCGTTCCCTGGGTCTTTCCCGGTGCGCCGTGCTCCTGGCTGCCGTCACCGTGGCCGCCGTTGCCGTCCTGGCGGTAGCCGACGGACAAGCCGCGGCAGCAGGCAGTTCACCCGTGGCGTTGATTCTGAGCGAGAGAACGGCGGCGGCGACCGCCAACTACCCAACCTACGAGAAGGAGTTCAACACCGCGGCGGCGTGGCTGGACAACTTCTTCAGCTACGACATCATCAGTGATCGTGAAGTCGAGGCCGGTAAACTGACCGGCTACAAACTCGCCATTTTGCCGGAGAATGCCGTGATGAGTGCGCAGGAGGTCCAGGCGTACCGGGATTTCGTGGCGCAGGGTGGCAAGGTCATCATCGTCTTCTCCACCTCGCTACGGAACGACCAGCTGAAACTCTCCGGCCTGCAGTTGGGCGATCTCGTGGGCGTGGCCTGGGTGCAGTGGGCCTCCGACCCCAGTTTCAAGCAGATCAAGATCGTCGACGCCGGCGATATCCTGGCTGATGCTCCGGCCAGCATTCCGGTGCCGACCGGCTCTTCCCAGCAGGTGCAGTTAGTCGGCAGCGGCAAGGTGCTGGCGGTCAGGGCGGGTGCGGACGGTTCACCGTCGGTTGAGAATCCGGCTGTGATCGTGGCCTCCGATGCCGGAGTCTACTTCGCCGTGCCGGTCTTCCTCCCCGATCTGCTGGCTGCCCCCGAGCTGCAGCAGGCGGTCTACGCCACGATCAAGTACTACGCTCCCGGGGCTGTGAAAGCTCCCTTTGCTGCAGTGGAAATCCCGGTGCAGTGAGACTCGGACGAGCGTGAGACCCTGACCCAACCCCCCGGCACGAAGAATCGATGGGGAGCAACTGCGACGGATGGTTGGCCGCAACAGTTGCTCCCCATCCGGCTCAGCTTACGATCCCCCTTCGGTTGGGAACAACGTCTCGTCGAACTGGCCGCTT
>JBLNBY010000212.1:0-6666 GCA_050260295.1 Bacteroidota bacterium | reverse complement strand
AGTCATGCCCGACCTGACACCGCCGCGCTACCGGCGTCACTACGAGATCTACCCGAACAAGATCTGCCTTTTCGAAGACCCGAGTAACTGTTTCAGTTGCCTGAGCCGGATGATCACCGGCCTGGGCCGCTTCGTCGCCACCGATCCCGGCCACAGTCCCAAATGGCAGCTGCAGCAGCCGCGGCCGTCACCGCTACCGCTGCCGGCGGGAAACGGCGGGTCGCAGAGGGATCCCAAAGGAGGACACTCCCATGATAGATACGATCGAGCTTGAGCGCTATCCCGCCGACTTCATCGACGTCGGCCTGATCGAGGACTGCTTGCGACAGGCTACACCCCCCAGTACTGCGGAGGTGGCAGACATCCTCGCCCACGCCCGCGAAGCCAAAGGAATCTCCCTGCCCGAAGCGGCGCAGCTACTCCTCCTGGAAGACCCGGAGCTGCTCGCCGAGGTATACGCCACCGCCCGGCTCATCAAGGAACGGATCTATGGCAAGCGGATGGTGTTCTTCGCACCGCTCTACATCAGCGACTACTGTGTCAATAACTGCGCCTACTGCGGTTACCGGCACCGGAACGACTTTCCCCGCCGCCGTCTCACCCTGGACGAGGTGCGGGAGGAGGTCAGGATCCTCGAGTCGCTCGGCCACAAGCGGCTGGCGCTGGAGGCCGGCGAAGATCCCGTTCACTGCCCCATCGACTACGTGGTGGACGTCATCGGCGCCATCTACGAGACCACCGAGGACCACGGCGAGATCCGCCGGGTCAACGTGAACATCGCAGCGACTACCATCGCAGAGTTCCGGCTCCTGAAGGCAGCCAAGATCGGTACGTACGTCCTCTTCCAGGAAACCTACCATCCCGAGACCTACCGCCGGATGCACCCGTCGGGTCCCAAGTCCAACTATGCCTGGCATCTGACGGCCATGGACCGGGCCATGGAAGCCGGGATCGATGACGTGGGGCTGGGCGTGCTCTTCGGCCTGTACGACTACCGGTTCGAAGTGCTGGCCCTGCTCTTGCATGCTCAGCACCTCGAAGAGCGATTCGGGGTCGGGCCACATACGATCTCCGTTCCCAGGCTGCGCCCGGCTAAGGGTGTCACACTGGACACCTTCCCCTACCTCGTGAGCGACGAACAGTTCAAAAAGATCGTCGCGGTATTACGGCTCGCCGTCCCCTACACCGGCATGATTCTCTCCACACGTGAACGGCCTGGCTACCGCGACGAGGTACTCGCCCTGGGCATCTCACAGCTGAGCGCCGGCTCGTGTACGGGGGTAGGCGGGTACCGGCAGGAGTACGGCATGGACACGGCCGGACTCGACGACGAAGGCAAAGTCGGCACGCTGCGTGTGGAACGGACCCGCAAGGTCCTGCGGCGGCTGGACATGGCACTCTTGGTTATCGACGCGGCTTTGGCCCAGCAAACCGCGGCTGCCGGGCAGCAGGTCGACGGGGATTGTGGACAGCAGTTCGATGGGGGTCATGGGCAACCCCTTGACAAGGAGTTGGCGTTTCTGACCGAGCTCCGCCGCCGTCATCCCACCGCCCCCGTGCTGGTGGTTTGGAACAAGATCGACCAGCTCGAACCGGCCCGCCTCGAACATGGGAAGGGTCGTGACGAGACGAGCACGCACGAGATTGACCGCATGCTAGCCCAAGCCATGTCATTCCTGCAAAGCGATGACTCAAAACCACCATTGCCCTTCGTAGCCGTCAGCGCCAAGACGGGCCAAGGAATCGGCCGGCTCAAGGAGCTGATCATGGAGATCGCCCAGCAGGGCGGTCTGGCCGATCACGTCCCACTGGTAGAGGATCTGGTCGCCCCGGGTGATACCGTCATCCTGGTGACCCCCATCGACAGTGAAGCGCCGGCCGGGCGGCTGATCCTGCCCCAACAGCAAGTGCTACGGGCGCTCCTCGATCACGGTGTCATAACCCTGGTCGTGCGCGAGACGGAATTGGCCGCCGCCCTCGAACGGTTGCGCCGTCCCCCCTCCCTGGTCATCACCGACTCCCAGGCCTTCGCCCAGGTGGACCGGGTGCTGCCGGCGGACGTGCCGCTCACCTCGTTCTCCATCCTCTTCGCCCGTTACAAGGGCGACCTGGAGCAGTTGCTCGCCGGCGCCGATGCCGTTGCCCGCTTGCGGCCCGGCGATCGCGTGCTGGTCGCCGAGGCCTGCACCCACAGCCCGCCCACCGAAGTCGACATCGGCCGGGTCAAGATCCCCCGCCTGCTGGAAGCCAGGGTTGGAGGGAAGCTCGCGTGGACATGGTTCACCGGGTACGATTTCCCCGCTGAACTCGAGACTTACCGCCTCGTGATCCATTGTGGCGGCTGCATGCTCAACCGCCGGGAGATGCAAAGCCGGCTGCAGCTGCTCCGGCAGGCGGGAGTACCGGCCGTCAACTACGGCGTGCTCCTGGCCTACCTCACGGGCATCCTGCCCCGAGCAGTGCAGCCGCTCCGCCTTGCTAGGGCCGAAAATCGCTCCGTCGGCTGCCAGCGCTGCTTGACATGACTGCGCACAATACACGATTCGCGGGGACTGGCGGCTTGACCGCAGCCCCCGCGATCGGCTTTTTCTTCCTTACCTTACTTCCGCTGCTTAGCCCAGTAATCGTCGAGCAGCTGCTGCACTTTCTCGTCGAGAGACTTCAAAGCCGTCGACACGTCTGCCTTCATCTCTTTGATGTCGCTCTCGGTACTGGTCCGGAGATTGTAGATGTCCTGAAAGGCCGGATGCCAGGGCTCGGGTGCAGCCGCATAGGGCAAACCCTTGATGAAGACCATCCAGTCCACATCTCGTTTTACCGCGGCCATCTCTTTGGCCCATAGTGCCGCCCCCTCGGCCGTGGGAGGAATCGCACGCAGGCCGTATATGGCCAGCCTGGGCAACACGTCGGGCTGCGAAATAAACTTGACCCACTCCCAGGCCAATTCCTTGTTAGGAGAGCTGGCCACGATGTTGATCGTGTCCGAATACAGAAGCACCTTCGGACCGGCCGGCCCGCGGGGCTTGGCGGCCAGATCCCAATTCAGCTTGGGTACGTTCAGCAGATTGCGATACCGGCTGGTGAAGTCGATCAACATACCGACCTTGCCGGTCGGAAAACCGACCCCACTCAATCCCTGGGCGACTCGCTCCTGGTAGGTGGGCGTCAGGTGATTCCGGAAGAGGCTCTGCAGATACTCGAAGCCGGTTTTCATCTGGGGGGAGTCGAACAGCGCAGTCCTCATGTCGGCACTGAATTGCTCGGCACCGAACGACCTCAGAAAGACCAGGGTGTTGCCCACCCCATCCATTCCCCAGATCTCCGGCGTCCCGTCGCCGTTGGTGTCCTTCGTGATCTTCTTGGCGTAGTTGACATACTTATCCCACGTCCAGCTGGGATCATCGTACGAATGCGGAGGCTCGGGAAGACCTGCTTGGTCCAGTAGATCCTTGTTGTAAAAAACGGCATCAGTATAAATACCGACCGGCATGCCGTAACGTATACCCTTCCAGGATGTCTCCTTCCAGACCGCCTCGAAGTACTTGCTGGTATCAACCCGATCGCGAGCAATCAGAGGATCGAGGTCCAACCAGACGCCCTGGTCCAAATAGTCCAGGGTGAGTCCCGGTACGATCGCGTCTGGGGGTGAACCGGCAGCCAGCAACGTGTTGAACTTGGGCACCCACGGCCAGACAACCGGCAGGTACTCAACCTTGATGTCAGGGTGTTTCTTTTCGAACTCCTGACGGATCTTTTCCTGTTCCGGCAGTTGCGTCTGCTCAGCGGCCCCGGTAAAGACAACCAACTTCTTGACCTGGGTTTGAGCTGCCTCGACCGGTTGCACACTAGTAGGTGAGCTCGATGAAAGAACGAGCATGCTCAGGAGTAGGAGCAGAAGCAGGAACCGCGAACGAATCGGACCAAGCTGAAGACCGCAACTTACTGGATGACTGACAGGACGCCTGGACATCCGCATGTCCAACCTCGCCTCCACTAATAGGATAATCAGTTTTATTATTCTTGCCGAAGAGCCGGTCTCCTGCCTCCCATTAACCCCTTCAGCATCACTGCCGACCCCTGGCTGGATGAGACTGGGAACACAATTGACGGGCTCCGGGCCAGAGAAGGCAGGGTTTCTGATACTTCCCGCGGAACTTACTGCCGGCATGCAGCCAGTTAGAGACTCACCTATAACCCGGTAAGGCTCGACCGCACACCCGAAGGGATTCGGCACGGGCTCGGGCGCAAGCTCGACAACGCGAGGAAAGCGCGAAAGGAGCATCCAACAGCACATGAAACTCATCCGAATCATGGAGTCAACGGGCGGCGCCGGACAATGTGTACCAGAACAAGGCAGGGAAGTCGCCCTGACCCGGGAAAATGGGGTTGTCGTCGCCCGCGTCGTGGCGGCCAGCGCTGGCATTGGCCGGGGAGCAGCCGATAGTGCTCTCACCTGCTGGAAGGCTAGCGCAGGCCCCGGTTACGGCGAGACCATCCCGCCAACGCCGGAAGACCCGGCCGCGACCCCGCCGGAAGGGGAGGCTTGCGGGGTTGCCACTGACCCGGCGGAAGCTGTCGTAGCCGTGGTGGCCTATGACGCGGAAGGACGCCCCATCATAGACCAAGCCAAAGGTCAACAGACGCCCCCTCGTCCCGCCGTGGAACTCTCTCTGGCCATAGATGCCCGTGAAGAGACACCGTTGCAGCATGGCAATCTGGCTGCCACTGCAAGCCGGGTCACTCCCCCCGGCACACCCGGTGTCGCCGGGGCAAGTGGCATCTCCACCTGGGTCGCCCGGCTCACCGGCCAGACGACCTTTGAGGTCATAACCAGACGGGGAGGATTCGACGGCCGGCAAACCGCCATTGTTCGCCTGCGGATTCCTGAAGCACGCCAGATCCACGCCAGCTACCTCTTCTCCGACTGGTGGACCCGACCGGCCTTTCCCCGGCAGATGGCAGACGTTCCCACACGCACCCAGTTTCTGCTCTGGAAACGCACCGACGGGCTCTTCTGCTGCCTCATACCACTGGTGAACGGTGACCTGCGAGCCAGTCTCCAGGGGGCGGCCGCCAGCGCCGGTCCCCAGCCCAGCGCCCCTATCAGTACCAGTACCGGTGTGAGCTCCGCCATTCCGGCAGCGGGTGACTTTGCCGCTGGCGACCTGGACATCGTGGTGGCCACGGAGAAATCTGGCCTGAGCTCGATCACGGGCGTCCTCTTCGTACTGGGAACCGGTCCCGACCCATACTCCCTGGTCGAAGCCGTCTACACCCGGGCACTGCAAACCCTTAACCTGCGCGAGGCTGCGGGTGAGCCGGCTGGCAGTGCCGCAGGAGTTCCCGTGCACGTCGCCCGTGGCCGGCGCGACAAACGCTTCCCGGACGTCTTGGAGTATCTCGGTTGGTGTAGCTGGGATGCCTTTTATCAGCAGGTGAACGCCGCCGGCCTGCTGGAGAAGGCTCGTGAGTTTCGCTCCCTGCAGCTTCCGGTGAAGTGGGTGCTGATCGACGACGGCTGGTCGCCAGTTCAAAACAGGCTGCTGGCCGGATTCGATAGCGACAGGGGCAAGTTCCCCGCCGGCCTCGCCTCCGTCATACACCAGCTCAAAGCCGGGCTTGGCATAGGCTGGGTTGGCGTCTGGCACGCCCTGACCGGTTATTGGGGTGGCGTCGATGCCACAGCGCCCGGGATAGCAGAGGTGGCCGACCACATCGAGCGGACATCCGCCGGCACTACTGTCCCCGCGTTCACGCCTGAGGCGGCCTTCGCCTTTTACCACGCCTGGCACAGCCAGCTGCAGCAGCAGGGAGTGGACTTCCTCAAGGTCGACAACCAGGGCGCGGTCTACCGCCACGCCCGGGAATCCATGCCCATCCCCCGGGCAGCCGCCGCCTGGCAGTACGGCCTGCAAGCCTCTGCCGGCCTGCACTTCGAGGGACAGCTGCTCAACTGTATGGCCATGAGTTACGATGTCGCCTGGTTCTGGAACGCCTCTAACGTTGCCCGTTCCAGTGACGACTTCTTCCCCAACCGGGAAGGCAGCGCCCGTGAACATGCGCTTCAGAACATCTACAACTCCCTCTGGCTGGGTGAGCTGGCCTGGCCCGACTGCGACATGTGGTGGACTGAACACCCTCAGGCCCGGTATCACCAGGCGCTGCGGGCGATAAGCGGAGGCCCGGTTTACGTTAGTGATCCCTTGGGGAAAACCGATCCCGAGCTGCTGTGGCCGCTGATCTTTGGCGACGGGCGAGTCCTGCGCTGCGATCAGCCAGCACGTCCCACACGAGACACCCTCTTTGGCGAACCGGCAGCATTCAAGGCCTTCAACCGGGTCGGCAGCAGCGGCATCTTGGGGGTCTTCTGGGCGGGCGAAGGTGACGGTTCGGTGAAGGCGACGGTTTCCGTCACCGATGTAGAAGGCCTGGGTGGGCCAGGAACGCCTCTGTTTGTGCTGCACGAATACTATACCGGCCAGCGGCAGCTGGTATCACCCGGCGACCAGTTGGAGGTTATGCTCAAGCCCTGGGAAGCCCGGGTGTATAGCTTCGTGCCTGTGCGCAGCATCGCGTATCCCATCTCCCTTGCCTTCGCCCCCGTCGGGCTGGTGAATAAGATCATCTCACCCCGAGCGGTACTGGAGTGCAAGGTGCAACTTCTCC
>JBLNBY010000211.1:0-4810 GCA_050260295.1 Bacteroidota bacterium | reverse complement strand
CCAGCAACCTGGACGGTAAGGCAGACGTTCTTATATTGAATGGCAGGGTTGCCGAGGTGCGGCCTTCGCTCGAGATCCCCGCCGGTGCAGGCGAAGTCCGGGAACTCGATTGCGACGGGCTGGTGGTGCTGCCCGGCCTGGTAGATATGCACGTTCACCTGCGCGAGCCGGGCCAAGAAAGAAAAGAAACAATTGCCAGCGGCGCGCGGGCGGCTCTGGCGGGCGGCTTCACATCCATTGCCTGCATGCCAAACACGGAACCGGCCCTGGATACTGCCGCCGCCATCACATATGTGCGACAGAGAGCGGCGGTGGCCCGGGCTGCCCGGGTCTATCCGATCGGCGCGATTACGAAGGGGAGGCGGGGCGAAGAGCTCGCTCCCATCGGCGAGATGGTCGAGGCAGGGGCGGTAGCTATCTCGGACGACGGTTCACCGGTGGCGGATGCAGCGCTGTTGCGCCACGCCTTCGAATACAGCCGGCGCTGGGGAATCCCTGTCATCGAGCACTGCGACGATCCTACGCTCGCCCCCGACGGCGTGATGAACGAAGGCCCGGTTGCGCTCCGCCTCGGTCTGCGTGGCATGCCGGCCGAAGGGGAGGTCAGTTGGGTGTTTCGGGATTGCCTGCTAGCCCGGCTGGCCGGCGGGCGATTGCACGTCGCCCATCTTTCCGCAGCTGGCAGCGGGGAGGTGGTACGCTGGGCCAAGAGCCAGGGGATAGCGGTAACCGCCGAAGTGACCCCCCACCATCTTCTCCTCACAGATGAACTGGTTGCTGCTTCGGGGTACGATACCTCCACGAAGGTGAACCCGCCGCTGCGGTGCGAGGCTGACCGGCAGGCGGTGGTGGCCGCATTGCAGGAAGGGGTGGTCGACTGTATCGCCAGCGATCATGCCCCGCACATGGAGGAGGAGAAGAACCGGGAGTATGACCTTGCTCCTTTCGGTATGGTCGGGCTCGAGACCACGCTGGCGCTGGTGGTGACCAGGCTGATTGACGGAGGGCTGCTCAACTGGTCGGCAGCAGTGGAACGGCTGGCGGTCGCCCCGGCCCGCATCCTCGGGCTTCCGGGAGGGGCAGGCACGCTGAGCCGCGGGGCGATGGCGGATGTGGTGGTAGTTGACCCGGGCGCGGAGTGGGTTGTCGACCCCGCCCGCTTCTACTCTCAGGGGCGCAACACCCCCTTTGCCGGTTGGAAACTGCACGGGCTGGTAGTATACGGGTTCGTCGGCGGGGAAATGCGGTTTGACCGCATTGCCGGCGGTTTCGCAGACTAGCAGGAGCAGGGGCACAACTGAAGCTGATGTGGTAGCGGAAACCGAAAAAGCGATTGTCCGTTCGCCGTCTTGGTGGTAGACTTATCTGGGAGTGGTAAGCACTTCTAGTCTGCGAACGGCGATGGCAATTGCCGGGCGGTTCGCATCGGCGTGAGGAAGGCAGGCGCGGCTAGAGACAGGATGCGTGGTGACATGGAAGAGCTTACGTTCGGTGAGCGGCTGGCCCGGGTGGTGGCGGAGAAGGAGAGCATGCTGGTGGTCGGCATTGATCCGCGTCTTGAGCGGTTGCCCGGGCCGGTGCTGGACGCATCCCGACGCCTGTACGGCGAGTCCTGGGAAGGAGCAGGCAATGCGCTGCTCCGGTTTGGCCAGAGTGTGGTCGAGGCAGTCGCTCCGTACGCCGTCGCCGTCAAGCTCCAGATCGCTTTCTATGAAATGTACGGCTGGTGGGGTCTCGAGGCGTACGCGCGGATCGCCGCCTATGCCCGGGAGCTGGGCCTCATGGTTATCGGCGACATCAAGCGGGGAGACATTGCGTCGACGGCCGGGGCGTATGCCCGGGCGCACCTAAGCGAGGTACCGTTGCCATCCGGCCGCCTCGTCCCCGCGTTGCTGAACGCGGACGCCGTTACCATCAACCCATACTTTGGAAGCGACGGTATCATCCCGTTCCTGGCGGAGGCGCGTAGCTACGGTCGGGGTGTCTTCATTCTGGTTCGCACCTCCAATCCGTCCGCCCGCGAACTCCAGGACCTGCGGATCGAGGGTACAGGTGAGCTGGTTTGGGAGCGCGTGGCCCGGCAGGTGCGGGAGTGGAGCGCGGTGGCACCGGTTGATGCCGGTTCAGGCGATGGTACGGCGGAGGCTACGGTTGCGCCCGGGGCAAAGGATGGGGCTGGGGGTGCGGCCGGCGAGGAAAGAAAGGGCGAAGCATGGAGCTCTGTTGGGGCAGTGGTGGGGGCAACGTACCCGGAAGACCTCGAGCGGGCGAGGGAGCTGTTACCCAACCACTGGATCCTGGTTCCGGGATATGGGGCTCAAGGGGCGACGGCGCGGGATGCTGTCCGGGCCTGTCGGCCTGGCAGCAGCCTGGGGGCGTTGGTAAACGCCAGCCGCAGCGTGATCTACGCGTATGAAGACCACCGCTTCATGCAGGAGCGTAAGCCCTCGCAGTGGGCCGGGGCCTGTGCAGACGCGGCCCGGGCAGCCCGGGACGAGCTGTGGGCGGCGGGTGTGAGCACGCGCGAGTAGTAGTGCTGCAAGTAGCGTAATAGGCCCAAGTGGGGTGATCGGGGTGCCGGAAGTCGCAGGTGCGAACCCGGGAGAAGCCGTCTACCTGGTCTATACGACCGTAGGCAGCGCGGAAGAGGGGGCGAGACTGGGGCGCCAGGTGGTTTCCGAAAGGCTGGCGGCCTGTGCCAACCTGATCCCGAAAATCCGTTCGTTTTACTGGTGGGACGGGCAGCTGGTCGACGATGCCGAAAGTTTCCTCGTTCTCAAAACCACGGATCAGGGACTGCAACCGCTGATTGCCCGTTTGAAAGAGCTCCATAGCTACGACGTGCCCGCGATCAACGCCATCCGGCTGGATGCCGGCCATCCCGATTACTGGCAGTGGGTGGCCCAAGAGACTCGACCGGTGGGCCCGGGGGACGTGCACGAAAGTTCCTCTTCGATGCAGAACGAGGCGGGACGGGCCGAGGGTGATCTCCAGTGACCATGCGCTTTGTCCATGCGGCCGATCTTCACCTCGATAGCCCCATGGAGGGTGTCACCGAAGGAATGCCGCCGGATTTTGCCCGACAGGTGCGGGAAGCGACACTCTCGACCCTGGACCGGCTGGTACAGTTCTGCCGGGAGCAGCGGGCCGATTTCTTGTTGCTCGCCGGTGACGTTTTCGATCAAGGGGACCGGGGACTCCGGGCTCAGCTCCGCTTGCGACGAGCAGTCGACGAACTCGGCCGCGCCGGTATCCCCGTCTTCATGGTTCATGGAAACCACGACGATCTGGGCCGGCAGCGCCTCAACCTCGAGTGGCCCTCCAACCTGCACGTTTTCCCATCCGGCAAGGCAGAGATGGCGACATGGCAGGACAGCCTGGGACGGGTGGTCCGCGTGTTTGGCATCAGCTACCCGCGCCGGGAAGTACGGGACAACTTTGCCCGCAGACTGGCTGCCCTCCGATCCAGTGTCGAACGGGAAGAGAGGGCGGCGTTCTTCGACATTGCACTACTGCATACAAACGTTGACGGTTCACCAGCTGATGATCCGTACGCTCCTGTCGCTTTGCGCGAATTGACCCAGATCACTCCGGGTTTCCATTATTGGGCCCTGGGGCATGTTCACGAGCGTAAGATCCTGCATACAAACGACCCTATGGTCGCCTATCCCGGCAATTCGCAGGGACGTGGCTTTGCGGAGCCAGGGTGGCGGGGTGCGTACCTGGTTACGGTTGCGGACACCGGCGTGCACCCGCAGGCGCAGGCAGAGTTCTTCCCCCTGCAGACGGTGGTCTGGCATACGGCCCGGGTTGCGGTGGACGGACTGGCTGCGGAGGATGACCTGACCCGGCTGCTGGAGAAGACGGTGGCCAAGGTGGCGGGCGAGTATACCTCCGAGGCCATGGAGAAGAACGGGTGGAGCAGCGGCTATGCTCCGGAGGGCGTCTTGCTGAGGGTGGAGATAGCAGGCCGTTCACGACTCTACCGTTGGTTGCAGCAGGAAGAGGCTCGCAGTGATTTGTTGCAGGCGGCCCGGGATCTGGCGCAGTCCTGGGGCACTCCCTGGATATGGACAACCTCCCTGGAAGTCAGGGTGCAGGCTCCGGTGGACCGCCAGAAGCTCCTTGCAGAAGAGAGTTTTGCTGGCGACCTGGTGCGGCTCGGGGCGGCGTTGCGGGAAGAGCTCGCCGGGCGGGCGGAAGCGGCTGTGGCCGGGAAGGCCAGCCCATCTGTCAACGGTCAGGCGGGAGAGGCCTCTTCTCTGGTTGCCGGGTGGTTCAAACCACTGCGCAGCAAGAGTGCCATTGCTGATTTGTTGGACAAGCTTCCGCCGGAAGAGTTGCAGAAATGGGTCGAAGAGGCAGAGATTCTGCTGGTGGAGAGGCTGCTGGCGGAGGATGAGGAGTAAATGCGGATAGTCCGCTTTGGTGTCGAAAGATTTGGGGTGTTTACCAACCTGACTTCGCCTGATCTCCTCGGCCAGGGGTTCGTGCTCCTCTGGGGGTTCAACGAGGCCGGCAAGTCCACACTTCTGCGCTTTTTCCGCCAGCTCTTCTTCGGCTACCAGAAGGATGCGGAAGGGCAGGGGGGCACACCGGCGGCAGGATGGGCCGATTTGGATGTGGCCGGGAAGCTGGTGCGGTGGGAAAGGCGGGCCAGCGGACGCCAGCGGCGGGGTGAGGTCCGCCTGCTTCCAGCAGGTGATCCGGCACAGCTCTTGGGCAACGTGTCGGCAGACCACTTCAGCAACGTATTCGCAGTCGGCCTGAACGAGCTCGAGGAGCTCAAGAGTCTGGAAGCGGTCGACCT
>JBLNBY010000210.1:0-7728 GCA_050260295.1 Bacteroidota bacterium | reverse complement strand
AGAAAAAGCGGGCTACCCGCCTCTACTTCGGCCGGGATCTTGAAGACCGGGGAGAGCTCGGTCTCAACCCCTTCTTGGCGCAGAGAGCCTAGCATGGGCGCAAGCGCAGTTTCCACTCGATTGAACTCGCGAACCCTGGCCATACGACCGGGGGGGAGGTTCTCGGCTACCAGCAGGATGTCAACATCCGAGTCGGGACGGGGAGTGCCCCGACCAACTGAACCGAAGACTGCCAGAGATACCAGGCGGCTGCCGTACACCTGCAGAGCAGTGTCGGTAAGTGCTGCCAACAGCCTGTCGAACCGTTGATGAAGACCTGCGCTCAACCCACACCCTCCTGCCGCTGGCCACCACGGGCTACCAGCTTCTGGATGTACCGTCTCAGTCTGTATCATATCCCGAGTCAGAGCAGCTCGCAACGACACGGACAAATCCCGGCTGGCAATACTTGCCGGCCCTTATTTTTTCACCCACGGAGCAGTACAATGAATGCGGATCGGTTTGAGAGTTACTAATATGACCAGGTCATAAAAGAAAGACCGGACAAAGTGCGATCAGACAGATCGTAGGTGGGAGTGAGACGCATGGAGCGCGTCGGCGTATCCTCGATGAACCAGTACGCGGGAAACAGGACCGGGGGAAGGAACGAAGGCGAAAGCGACTTTGCCGCTGCCTTTCCAATCCGGCGGGTGCTGTCTCCCGAAGGGGAAGTCGTCGGCAAGCTGCCGCCAGGGCTCACCCCGGAAGATTGGCGCAAGTTTTACCGCCTGATGGTTCTGGGCCGTCTCTTCGACCAGCGGGCAGTGTCGCTGCAGCGGCAGGGGCGGATGGGGACGTATCCACCGCTCATGGGCCAGGAGGCCGCTCAAGTCGGCAGCGCCTACGCGCTGCGCCAGGAAGAATGGCTCATCCCTTCCTTTCGTGAACACCTCGCTGCCCGCGTCCACGGCCTTCCCTTCCGTTACACGCTGCTTTACTGGATGGGCCACGAAGAAGGAAACAACATACCCCCGGATGTCAACGTTTTTACGACCGCAGTTTCCATAGGCGACCAGATCCCCCATGGGGTGGGAGCGGCGATGGCGGCCCGGCTGCAGGGGGACGGGAAGGCAGTGCTCGTCTACTTCGGGGACGGCGCAACGTCAGAAGGCGACTTCCACGAGGCCTGCAACTTTGCCGGTGTGTATCGCGTGCCGGCAGTTCTTTTCTGCCAGAACAACCAGTATGCCATCAGCCTGCGCTGCACGCAGCAGACGGCCAGCCCAACGATTGCGCAGAAGGCGGTCGGCTACGGTATCGTGGGCGAGAGGGTGGACGGCAATGATGTCTTTGCTGTGTACGGGGCCGTGGCCCGGGCGCTTGAGCGTGCCCGGGCCGGCGAAGGTCCGACGTTGATCGAGGCGGTGACGTATCGGATTGGGCCGCACACCACCGCCGATGACCCCCGGCGGTATCGGGATACCAGTGAGGAGAAAGTATGGCGCGAGGAACGGGACCCGATCTCGAGGTTGCGGCGTTTCCTGGAACGGCAGGGGTTGTGGTCGGATGAAGAGGAGGAAGAGGTCCGGGCTGAGGCGCTGGCCGAGGTGCAGGCCGAGGTGGAGGCGGCCGAGGCCTATCACGTCCAGGTCGGGAAGGATCGAGTGGCTAGTGCCCGCAGCATCTTCGATTCTGTTTTCGCCAGGAAGCCTCATTATCTGGTGTGCCAGGAGCAGGAGTGTGTGCCAGGCGTGTGCGGGCCGGGGATGGGGGACGGGCAAAAGCCGGGTCTGAGCAGCTTGGCGAGCTCCAACAGCCGGGCGCAGGTGGAGGTCGAGGGCCAAACCCAGGCCAAGGCTAAGGCGCACCTCGAGCAGCTTAAGGCGAATGCGAAGGTCCAGGTGAATGCCCAAGCCCAGATGGACGGGCAGCTGATGGTGCACGGGCAGGTACAGGGTCAGGTCCACGCACAGGTCCAGGTTCAGGCGGAAGTGCAGGTTCAGGCGGATGCACAGGCCCGGACGAACGGCCCGGTACAGGGCAAGGCACAGGGGCAGCCGCTTACCAGCGAGGATCAACAGAGCCAGAACATCAGCGTCAACCTGATCGAATCCATCAACCAGGGTCTGCGCTTGGGCATGCAGGCCACCCCCCGGGTTATCCTCATGGGCCAGGATATCGGTCGCAACGGAGGGGTCTTCCGGGCTACCGAAGGCCTCTGGCAGGAGTTCGGCCCGGACAGGGTGCTGGACACCCCTCTGGCTGAATCCGCCATCATCGGTACCGCCCTGGGCATGGCCGCCTACGGCCTGCGCCCCGTCGCCGAGATCCAGTTCGAAGGATTCGCCTACCTTTGCTTCGATCAGATCGTCACGCAGGTAGCGAGGTTGCGTAACCGTTCACGCGGGCGGTATGGTGCGCCCGTCATCATCCGCATCCCGCATGGCGGCGGGGTGCACGCCCCCGAACATCACTCGGAAGCGCCGGAAGCGCTATTCGTCCACGTGCCGGGTCTGCAGGTGGTAATACCGGCCACCCCTTACGACGCCAAAGGGCTGCTCCTGGCGGCGCTGGAGCAAGATGATCCCGTCATCTTCTTCGAACCGAAGCGTATCTACCGTGCTTTCCGCCAGGAGA
The DNA here is from genome assembly GCA_050260295.1 of Bacteroidota bacterium. Classification (GTDB taxonomy): domain Bacteria; phylum Bacillota; class Limnochordia; order Limnochordales; family DUMU01; genus DUMU01. The sequence goes on along the minus strand of JBLNBY010000210.1, from coordinate 5,112 downwards.
TTCCGGCCGGATGGTACACCGTTCCGATCGGAAAGGCCCGCGTGGTGCGGCCGGGCAGCGATGTGACCCTGGTAAGCTGGGGGGCGACGCTGCACACGGCGCTCGCGGCCAGCAGCGAAGCGGATCGGCGGGCGTCCGTTTCAGTCGAGGTCATAGACCTGCGTAGCCTGAAACCGTGGGATGAGGAGACCGTACTGCGTTCGGTACGCCGCACGGGACGGCTGGTGGTGGTACAGGAGGCCTGGCGGACCGGCGGCTTTGGCAGCGAGATCATCAGCCGGGTTGCCCAGGAAGCCCTCTTCTTTTTGGAGTCGCCGCCCGTCCTGGTGTCGGGTTGGGATATCCCGGTTCCGCTGGCCCAGCTCGAGGAAGAACAGCTCCCGTCGGTGGAGCGGGTCGTGGCCGCGCTGGAGCAGGCAGTCCGTAGTTGATGCCGGGCGTTAAAGGCGGTTAAGGAGTCCGTCGGTGGCGCGGAGTTTGGTGGTTCAGGTGAACCAACGTCAAAGGAGGCAGCCGGATGCGTTGGGAGTTTCGCCTTCCCGACCTGGGAGAAGGGATTCACGAGGCCGAGGTGGTCTCCTGGCTGGTTCAGCCGGGCGAAGAGGTCACCGAGGATCAGACATTAGCTGAGATCGAGACGGACAAGTCGATCGCCGAGATCCCGTCGCCGGTTGACGGTAAGGTGGTTGAACTGCTCGCCGACGAGGGAGCGGTCGTGCAGGTCGGCCAGCCGCTTTTGGTGTTCGAGGTGGAATCAGTGCCGGCGGCTCTAAACGATACGTTGGATCCGGGCAACGGGGCAGAGCTTTCACCCGAGCCGCGGCTCCAGGCACAGCCCCATCCTCAGCCCCAGCTCAAGGCAGAGCCCGATCCTCAGCCGCCGGCCCGGGCCTTGCCGTCGATGCACCCCCAGTCTCAGACGCCGGCCCAGGTCACACCGGTGGTGCAGTCCGAGCTTGAGATGCCGCCTCAGCCCGGTGCGGAGGACCAGGCCCAGGTTCAGACGCAGTCCCAGATTCACGCCCGGGAGCAGGCACTCGCTCAGGCGCAGACCCAACCCAAGGTACACACCCAGGGCCAGGGGGGGCAATACCCGGGCCAGGAGCAGGGGAATGACCGGGGTCAGGAACAAGGCGAAGGCCAGGGCCAGGACCAGGGCCAGTCCCAAGCACATGAGCCGGAGCGGACTCAGGACCAGATTGCCGAGCCATCCCCGACCCAGGCTCTCCCTTACGTCCGGCGGCTGGCCCGGGACCTGGGCATTGACATCACAACCGTTGCGGGGACAGGCCCAAACGACCGGGTAACCCAGCCTGACGTCCTGCGGGCGGCGGCGGAAGCCGGACGTTCACCCGACCGGGTTCCGCTGCGGGGTATCCGGCGGGCCACCGCCCTCAACATGGCCCGTTCCTTTTACACAGCTCCCCACGCAGCCGTCATGGAAGAAGTCGAGGTAGGCGAGCTGGTCCGCCTGCGCGAAATCCTGCTGCCCCAGGCTGAAGCCCGGCAGGTCAAGCTGACCTACTTGCCCTTCATAATCATGGCGACCGTGCGGGCGTTGCAGAAACATCCTTATATGAACGCCAGCCTGGACGACGAACGGCAGGAGATCATTCTCCGCTACGAGTACAACATCGGGATTGCCACCGATACCCCGGGCGGGCTGCTCGTCCCGGTGATCAAGGGGGCGGATACCCTCGACCTGTGGGGGCTGGCGGCGGAAATCGAGAGGTTGGCGGGGGCGGCCCGCCGGCAGCGGCTGGAACACCGGGACATGCAAAACGGCACGTTCACCATCACCAACGTCGGTCCGCTTGGCGGCGTCTGGTCCGTCCCCATCATCCGGCATCCGGAAGTGGCGATTCTTGCGGTTCACCGTATTCAAAAGCGGCCGGTGGTGCGGGGCGAGCGAGTGGAGGTGGGCCAGATGCTCAACCTGGTGCTCACCTTCGATCACCGGGTGGTGGACGGAGCGGATGCACTCCGCTTCCTGAAAGACCTGCGGCTTTACCTCGAGCATCCCGCCCTCATCTTCATGCCCGGGGTGTGACATCCTCCCCTCAGAAAAGCGAGGGGCATCCAGTGGAATGCGTCTGAGATAGGCATGCTGCACTTGCCCTGGAGCCGGGGTTCGGCTACCCTCGAAACATAGAGGATGGAGGCCGAACCCCGGCCGTCCGCTGTAGGTGCGGAGCACTTTCACTTTGGGTATGGAATGGGCGGGTGACGCCGCTATGCTGACAAACTGCACGACCACTACGGCCCGGGAGCGACGCAGGCTGCTCAAACAGTTCCTGGCCCAACGCGTCCTCGTCCTCGATGGGGCGATGGGGACGGAGATCCAGCGGCGCGGGTTGAGCGCGGCCGACTTCGGCGGACCCCAGTACGAAGGCTGTAACGAGGTGTTGGCGCTCACCCGTCCGGACGTCATCCGGGAGATCCACCGCTCCTATCTGGAAGCGGGAGCAGACATCATCGAGACCAACACCTTCGGTTCAACCCGGATTGTGCTGGGCGAGTACGGGCTGGCCGACCGTGCCTTCGAGATCACCCGTGTCGCCGCGGCCCTCGCCCGGGAAGTTGCCGATGAGTTTACCTGCCGCACTCCGGACAAGCCCCGCTTCGTGGCTGGTTCCATGGGGCCGACCACCCGGGCGATCTCGGTCACCGGCGGTGTCACCTTTGCTGAACTGGTTCAGAACTATTACGAGCAAGCCAAGGCGCTGGTAGCCGGCGGAGTTGACTACTTGCTGCTGGAAACCGGGCAGGATACCCGCAATATCAAAGCGGGGCTACTGGCCATCGAACAGCTCAACCGCGAGTTGCGGGAAGAGATTCCGGTCGCCGTTTCAGTCACCATTGAACCGATGGGTACGATGCTCGCCGGGCAGACCGTCGAAGCCCTGGTCACCAGCCTCGACCACGTCGACCTGCTCTACGTGGGACTCAACTGCGCCACCGGCCCGGATCTGATGACCGACCACCTGCGGACCATGGCCAACCTGGCCCGCGTGCCGGTGGCCTGCGTCCCCAATGCGGGTCTGCCTGACGAAGACGGTCGCTATTCGCAGACCCCGGCGGTCATGGCCCGGACCATGGCCCGTTTCCTGGACGAGGGCTGGGTGAACGTGATCGGCGGCTGCTGTGGCACGACCCCTGCTCACATCCAAACCCTCGCCGAGCTGGTTCAGGGCCGTGCGCGCCCACCCCGCCGCCCGCCCGCAGACATACTTGCCCGTACCCGTACCTTCGTTTCCGGGCTGGAAAACCTGGAGATCGAGGAGACCAACCGCCCGGTGTTGGTCGGCGAGCGGACCAACGTGATCGGCTCACGCCAGTTTCGTAACCTCATTACCGCCGGCAGGTTCGAAGAGGCGAGCGAGGTTGCCCGCCATCAGGTGCGGGGTGGGGCGCAGGTGATCGATATCTGCCTGGCCAATCCCGACCGGGACGAACTTGCCGACATGGAAGCCTTCCTGACCGAGGTGACCAGGAAAGTCAAGGTCCCGCTGATGATCGACTCCACCGACCCGCGGGTGATCGAGCGGGCCCTTACCTACTGCCAGGGCAAGGCGATCATCAATTCCATCAACCTGGAAGACGGCGAGGAACGCTTCCGCCAGGTCGTACCGCTTGCCCGCCGCTTTGGTGCCGCCCTGGTTGTCGGCTGCATCGACGAAGAGGGAATGGCGGTAACGTGTGAAAGGAAGTTGGAGGTAGCCCGCCGTTCATACGAGTTGCTGGTGGAAAAGTACGGCGTTCCGCCGACCGACATCATCTTCGACCCGCTCACCTTCCCGGCGGCCTACGGAGACAAGGAGTATGCGGGCTCGGCGCGGGAGACGGTGGAGGCCATCCGCCGGCTCAAGCAGGAGTTTCCCCGCTGCAAGACCATTCTCGGTATCAGCAATGTCTCCTTTGGACTCCCGGCGGGCGGGCGGGAGGTCGTCAACTCCGTCTTCCTCTACCATGCAACGCAAGCGGGTCTGGATCTTGCCATCGTCAATCCGGAGAAGCTGTGCCGGTATGCTGGCATTCCGGAGAAGGAGCGCCAGTTGGCAGAGGCGGTGCTATTCTCGCCGGTAGAGGCGAGCGAGACGAGTGTTGCTGCTTTCGTCGCTTACTTTCGTGAACGGGCGGCGCAGGCGAACGCCGCCGGGACTGCCGGTCCGGCGGGCGGCCCGGATGCAGGCCGGGCGGTGGACACTGCCGTTCTGAGCGTCGATGAAAGGCTTGCCCGCTGTGTTGTCGAGGGCACCAAGGAAGGCCTGATCGAAGGCCTCGATCACAAACTCAGGGAAGGTGCGACCCCCCTCGCAATCATCAACGGACCGCTGATGGCCGGCATGGACGAAGTGGGGCGGCTATTCAAGAATAATGAACTGATCGTCGCAGAAGTGCTGCAGAGCGCCGAGGTGATGAAGGCGGCGGTCACCTACCTGGAGCAGTTTATGGAGCCGGCGGGAGCTGGCGCGGGAGCTGCGGCAGGAGCGGCGGTGAAGGGGAAGGTACTGCTGGCCACCGTCAAAGGTGACGTTCACGACATCGGCAAGAACCTGGTCAACATCATCCTGAGCAACAACGGCTACCAGGTGATCGACCTGGGGACGAAAGTGCCGCCCGGCGAGTTGCTCGCGGCCATCCATACCCATCGCCCCGATATAGTGGGGCTTTCCGGCCTCCTGGTCAAATCGGCGGAACAAATGGTGGTGACGGCGACGGAATTGGCCCGGGCTGGCATCGATGTGCCACTGCTCGTGGGCGGGGCGGCCCTCACCAACAGTTTCGTCCGCAAGCGGATCGCCCCCGCATACTCGGGTCTGGTGGCCTATGCCGCCGACGCCATGCAGGGGCTGGAATTGGCCAACCAGATCATGTCCCCGGCAGGGCGGCAGGAGCTCGCCCGCCGGCTGCAGGCAGAGGACATGACAGCGTCCGCGGCCACGGCTTCGACAGCCTCGACGGCTACAACCTCGGCTTCACCTTCGGCTTCGGCATCGGCATCGAGTTCGAACCGAGCGACGGCTTCGGTCGCAGACCCGCAGGTTACCATCCTGGACGTCGTACCCCGACCGCCCGACCTGGAACGGCACGTCCTGCAGAATATCGACC
>JBLNBY010000209.1:0-2549 GCA_050260295.1 Bacteroidota bacterium | reverse complement strand
CGAAGGGATGGCCCGGGGTTTGCGCAGTGTAGCCGCTTTGCCCGATCCGGTCGGCGAGGGCGTCTTCCGCACGGTACGCCCCAACGGGCTGGTGGTCGAGCAGGTTCGCGTCCCGCTGGGTGTTGTCGGCATCATCTACGAAGCAAGGCCCAACGTAACGGCTGATGCTGCGGGACTCTGTCTGAAGGCGGGGAATGCCGTCATCCTGCGTGGAGGGCATGAGGCCCTGCGTTCCAATACAGCAATCGTACGGGCGTTGCACGCGGGGCTCACGACCGCGGGTGTGACGCCGGAGGCCGTGCAACTGTTGGAATTGCCCGGAAGGGAATCTGCGCAGGCGTTGATGCATGCCCGTGAGTATGTGGATGTGCTCATTCCCCGGGGTGGCGCGGGTCTGATCCAGACGGTGGTTCGGGAAGCGAGGATTCCCGTGATCGAGACGGGTGTCGGCAACTGCCACACCTTCGTGGATGCCACTGCGGACCTGCGGATGGCGCTGGACATCGTTGTCAACGCCAAATGCCAGCGGCCGTCGGTCTGCAACGCCATGGAGACGCTGCTGGTTCACCGAGATGTAGCAGCGAGTTTCCTGCCGCGGGCGGCGGAGCTTTTGCGGGAACACGGCGTGGAGCTGCGGGGCTGCCCCCGTACGCAAGAACTGGTTGACGACGTCAGACCGGCAACGGAAGAGGATTGGTACACCGAATACCTCGACCTCATCCTCGCGGTCAGGGTGGTCGATAGTCTGGACGAGGCCATCGATCACATCAACCGCTACGGAAGCCGCCACTCGGAGGCGATCGTGACCAACGACTACACGGCTGCTCAGCGGTTCCTGGATGAGGTGGATGCTGCTTGTGTCTATGTCAATGCCTCCACCCGCTTCAGCGATGGGGAGCAGTTCGGCATGGGCGCGGAGATCGGCATCAGCACGCAGAAACTGCATGCCCGCGGACCGATGGGATTGCGGGAGCTGACGACCGTCAAGTTCCGGGTGTACGGCAGCGGCCAGATACGGGAGAGCTGAGGGATCGACGTGGGCGTGGGCAGGTTGGTACGCAAACTCGGCATTATGGGTGGGACTTTCGATCCCGTGCACTACGGACACCTGGTGACGGCAGAAGCGGTTCGGGCAGAATTCAAACTGGATCAGGTATTGTTCGTTCCCACCGGCCAGCCGGCCCACAAACCGGTGGGGGCGGCGACCGACGCCAAACACCGCTACACCATGACGGTTCTCGCGACTTTGACCAATCCGCACTTCGAGGTATCCCGGGTCGACGTCGAGCGACCGGGGTATACATACACCATCGATACCCTGCACGATCTGCGCCAGGTATACGGGCCGGAGGTGGAGTTCTACTTCATCACGGGTGCGGACGCCATCCTGGAGATACTGACGTGGAAAAGACCGGATGAACTCTTCCGCCTCTGCACCTTTGTGGCGGCCACCCGTCCCGGGTACGATCTGGGGCGGTTGGCTCACCAGCTGGGTGATCTGTACCGGCGTCACGCCGATCAGATCAAGGTGCTCGAAGTGCCGGCAATGGCCATCTCGTCCACGGATATCCGGGAGCGCGTGCGCACCGGCCGGCCGATTCGCTACCTGGTACCCGAGGCGGTTGCCTCTTATATTTACAAGAATGGGCTCTACGGGGCGACGACCCCGGTGCCGCCCGATGATCCATAGCCGGTACGCGGTATGGGAAAATCGGGCCCGGGAGCTGGCCGTGACGCTCTCTCCGGGCCGCCAGGTCCATGTCCAGGGTGTGGTCGAGACCTGTGAGAGGCTCTGCCGGCGTTTTGGCGAGCATGTCGAGCGGGGACGGGTGGCAGCCTGGATCCACGATCTGGCACGGGAATGGCCCGCCCAGCGTTTGTTGAGGCAGGCGGAAGCCTTTGGTATCATGACGGATGAGGTGGAAAGGGAAATGCCCGTCCTGCTGCATGGCCAGGTGATTGCCGCCTGGGTCAGGCAGGAATGGGGTGTCGACGACATAGAGATACTGCAGGCCGTCGGGAATCATACCACCGGACGGCCGGGAATGGGCCGGCTGGAAACGATCCTGTACGTGGCGGATGCCATCGAACCCGGGCGCAGCTACGACGGGGTCGAGAGGCTGCGACGGCTTGCCGGCGAGGATCTCGAGCAGGCGGCCCTGGCAGTCAGCGACAGCACGATGCACTACCTCTTGAATGCAGGTATGCTGTTGCACCCGCGAACGCTCCTGACCCGCAACGATCTCTGGCGGCGGGTGCGAGGGCGGAGTCTGACCCGGGGGTGGCAGGGTGCGTGGAAGGAGACTGGTAATGACAGACCCGGGGGAGAAGTTGGCCCGGAAGGCTGCAGAGGCAGCTGAAGACAAGAAGGCCGACGATGTCGTCATCCTCGATGTTCGGGAGATGACACCGATCGTGGACTACTTCGTGATCTGCAGTGCCCCCACGCGCATCCAGGTGCAGGCGATCAGTCGGGCGGTACGGGAGCGGCTGACGGAGGTAGGTGCTGCCCTGCTGCGGCAGGAGGGCGGGGACGAGTCGGGTTGGAT
>JBLNBY010000208.1:0-5648 GCA_050260295.1 Bacteroidota bacterium | reverse complement strand
GCTGCTGGCCAACTTGCGATAGAGGGAGTTCAACTTCTCATCGGCGGCAGCGAGCGATTCACTCACTCCTTATGAACACCAACTAGTAAGAATAAAAAAAACAGAAGGGGCCGCGTCGGTCCCTTCTGTGCTCTGCACTCTACACTCTACACATTGCCCTACACATAGACAACTTGCCTGCAACGTGCCAATACGTCACTTCTTCGGCTCGGCGCCCTGCTTGGTCCCGGGCTTGCTGCCCTGCTGGGTCTGCTGGCCCTTCTGGGTCTTCTCACCCTTGGCCACCCTGGCCACCTCCCGTGCAGAAGGGTTGCACAGTTAAGCTGTGACCCGGTCCGCTAACGCGGAGTATAGTCCGGCAGGCGGCCATTGACAACGCCAGCCGCAAGGCGCCCAAGCACGTATGGACGCGTACGACCCGCGGATCCCGGGACTAGTTCCCGATCTTCGCCAATAATGCCCGAATATCGGCTTTCAAACCCCTACACTAGTCATTCTCCGCACACTCCTCGAGCGTTGCCCGGTAGACGATCAACGGGGAGGGCTCGGGAACGCCGGCGCTTATCTCGGCGGTCACCAGGATCTCATCGCTCGCCGCGACGCCGGCGTCGCCATGGCCGATCCAGAGCCCGTCGGCGGCTCGGTGCAGCCGGATCCGCGCTTTGATGCGGCCGGATTCGGAAAGCAGCCAGCCGACATACTGAGTACGCATGTGCTCGAAGGTCTCCTCGCTCGAATCCCACCGCCGGCGCCGGTCGATGGTGTCCGGATCAGGCATGTCGTGCAGGGCTATCATCACATGACCCCTCCGACCCAGGCGAACCAGGGCCACCGAGGGATCTGGCACATCCTCGTGGCGCGGTTCGAGAACGACGCAGCACCATTCCTCTCGCTCGCCGGGCGCTTCCTTGCGTTGGGGAATGCAGAGCACGTCGCCCGGGACCAGTTCATCCGGACCAGAAATGTGAGGGTTGGCCTCCATCATTCGCCGCAGGCAGACTCCATAGTGCTTGGCGATCTTCCACATGGTTTCACCGGCACGCACTGTATGAGGGCGTCCGGGACAAGGTCGCTCGGATCGGCGGGGTTCGCGCGGCTTGTGCTTATCCCGCCACCAGGACGGAGTAACTGCCAGGCTCTCCGTCCTTTCCATCTCTTCCATCGATCCCACCTCGTTCGCAGGGCAGATGGTTTTCCTGACGGCACCCTATGCACGGGCGCCACCTCTGTCACCAGGACTGGCGGGGGATATGCATGATCAGCCTTGAGCCTTGGACTGGGGATTGTGCGTCCTGCTGCGGATGATTTCGCCAGATCTGGACAATGTAATGGCCGGAAGGAGGCGAGAACTTTGGCTGGCACGAAAGACCGGCCGCGCCCCAACGACCCCTGCCCCTGTGGGTCGGGCAAGCGTTACGCCGACTGCTGCGGTAAGAAGGCGAAGTAAGCTAGTACGCGCTATGGAACGGGCCGGCTGCCACGGCAAGAGCCGGGCAACCGGCCCGGGAGCGTTAGTTGTGGTGTTAGCATTGCTATTGCGTTAGTGTGTGGCGTTGACGTCAGCTGGGCTGGGTCAGGCGGATGGCCACATCGATCGCTTCTTCCGGAACTCCCGCCAGTAAGAGGTCGACATTCTCTACCACGTGTTCCAGACGTTTCGATCCTACCAAAACCGAACTGACTGCCGGGTTGCGGGCCAGGAAGGCCAGCGCCAGTGCGGTCAGCTGCCGGCCGTCACCACCGGCCAGCTCCAGCAGCGGGCCAACTTTTTGCCGCAGGTTGGCGTCGTGTTGCAGCAGAGGAATCACCCGCGCCGTCAGCCGCCCGAGAGCAAGGCCACCACGTACCAGGATGCCGATACCACGGGCAGCCGCCTTCTCCAGCAGCGGTTCAACCGTGCGGTGGAGGAGGCTGTAGTCTACCTGGAGAACCTGGAAAACACCCATGTCGATGCAGCGCTCGACCAGATGGTCGGGGGGAGAGGCGCCGAGGAAGCGGATCTTGCCTGCTTCCCGGGCTTCCTGCATGGCCCGCACCGTCTCGCCGTAGTCGAGGACCTTTTCTGGTTCAGGACCGAAGTGAATTTGCATTATGTCGATGACATCCGTCTGTAGCCGGTCGAGGCTCTGATCGATAGAGTCCCGTACGGCCCGGTAACTGAAATCGTAATACGTGCCGGGTTCAGCACTGTGTTCACCACACTTGCTGGCAAGGATGAATTCATGCCGGCGTCCAGCAAGTGCCCGGCCGATCCGCTCTTCACTCTTGTGGTAGGCAGCAGCCGTGTCGATCAAGTCGATCCCCATGTCGAGCACCCCGTGTAAAACCCGGGCTGCTTCCTCGGCCGAAGGCCGCTGGCGCGCTTGCTCATCCCCCAGGCCCCAGTCCCGGCCGATCTCGAGTGCACCAAAGCCCATCAGGGTCACCGAGAGACCTATGTTGCCCAGGGGCCGGCGGGGGATCGGCCGGCGGGTTACGGGCTCAACCATCAGTCCCACCTCCGGGAGAGTTTGCAGGGTTCATTCCGCCTGCGGTTCACCGACTCCTGCTGCATTCGCCTGCGAAAACGGACATACTTGGCCGGTTGACGCTTCCAGGGAAGGTGTGCGAGTATTCGGGACAGAAAGGAGTTGCAGTTAATGGCAGAGACGGTGACGTTGCCCAAGCGCGAAGAGATCCCGGCGGAGTATCGCTGGCGTCTCGAGGACATTTACCCCGACAAAGAGAAGTGGGAGAGTGACTACACACAGGTGAAGGAAGCGCTGCCGGAGCTGCGGCGCTTTGCCGGCCGGCTGGGGGAAGGCGGCCACGTGCTGCTCGAGTGCCTGCGGCTGCGGGATGCGACCGAGGAAATCCACGAAAGGCTGTTTGTCTATGCCCGCATGCGGCGGGATGAGGACAGCACCAAGTCCAGTTCACAGGAGTTGGTTGACCGGGCGGAGCACCTGGGCGTCGAGCTCAATGAAGCGACCGCGTTCATCGCTCCGGAGATCCTGGCGCTGCCCGAAGGTACGATCGAGCGCTATCTGGCGGAGACGCCCGGCCTGGACCTCTACCGCCATTACCTGGACGAACTCCTCCGGCTCAAACCGCATACTCTCTCTCCGCAGGAGGAAAGGCTGCTGGCTCTGGCCGGCCAGCTGGCGGAAGCGCCCGACAACATCTTTACGATGCTGAACGATGCTGACCTGCGTTTTCCGGTGGTCGAGGACGAAGATGGACGTCAGGTGGAATTGACCAAGGCGCGATACGCACGGTTCATCGAGTCCCGCAACCGCCGGGTGCGCCGGGAAGCCTTCAAAGCGCTATATGAGACCTATGGAAAGCAGAGAAACACCCTGGCGGCCATTCTCGGCGCCCAGGTGAAGCGGGATGTCTTCTTCGCCCGGGCCCGCCGTTACGAGTCGGCCCGAGCCGCCGCCCTGGATGGTGAGAGCATCCCGGTGGACGTGTACGACAACCTGATTGCCACCGTGAACGAACATCTGACGCTGCTCCACCGGTACGTGCGGCTGCGTCGCCAGGCACTGGGTCTGGATGAACTGCACATGTACGACCTCTACACGCCGATCGTTCCTGAAGTCGAGATGGAGATCCCCTACGAAGAGGCCAAGGAGAAGGTGGTGCACGCTCTCGCTCCGTTCGGTGAAGAGTACCGGCGGCCCCTCCTGGAGGGCTTGCAGGGCGGCTGGATCGATGTTTTCGAAAACCAGGGCAAGTATGCCGGCGGTTACTCCTGGGGCGCCTACGGCTTTCACCCATACATTCTCCTGAACTACCAGTCCCGCCTGGATGACCTCTTCACCCTCACCCATGAGCTCGGCCATGCAATGCACACATATTTCAGCCAGGCAACCCAGCCCTACATTTACGCCCACTACGGCATTTTCGTGGCCGAGGTGGCTTCCACGACCAACGAGGTGCTTCTCTTCGATCACCTCAATAAGGCACTGGAGAACGACCTGGAGAGGCTGTTCGTCATCAACCACTTCCTGGAGGCCTTCCGGGGAACGGTCTACCGGCAAACCATGTTCGCCGAGTTCGAGAAACTCATTCACGAAGAGGTGGAAAAGGGCGGCTCCCTCACTGCCGAACGGCTGAACAGCATCTACTACGACCTCAATAAGAAGTATTTCGGCCCGGACATCGTCGTCGACGAGGAGATTGCCCTGGAATGGGCGCGAATTCCCCACTTCTACATGAACTTCTACGTGTACAAGTACGCCACCGGGTTCTCGGCGGCGGTAGCATTGGGGCGCAAGATCCTCGAGGAAAGAGAGCCGGCGGTCGCCCGCTACCTGCAATTCCTGCGGGGCGGCAATTCCCGCTATCCTCTCGAGCTGCTGGAGCTGGCGGGGATAGACATGCGTTCACCCGAGCCGATCCGCAAGGGACTCACCATGTTTGCCCAGCTACTGGATGAGATGGAAGCCAAACTCGATCTTCTAAAGGAAAGGATGAAGGAGAGGACCGAGGGGCAGCGGTAAGTGGTGCACCCCCGGAATAGGCCAGAATAGGCTATTCACAAGCTTCCCGGATGATGGTTACCCTGGTGAGGGATGCTGTAGAGCGAGGTGGCAAACGATGACTTTCAGCCCTCTGGATCTTTTCTGGATCTACCTGCTCTTCACTTCCCTCACCCCCATGTTGCGGCAGAGACGCATCTACAGCGAAAGGCTGCGGATGATCAGGAGGCTCGAAGCCCGCCGGCACAGCCGTGTGATCACCCTGATCCATCGCCAAGAGTCCCTGGCTCTCCTCGGCATCCCTATCAGCCGCTACATCGACATCGATGACTCGGAACAGATTCTCCGGGCGGTCAAGCTGACGCCGCCGGATATGCCGATCGACCTCGTGTTGCACACGCCGGGTGGCCTGGTGCTCGCGACCGAACAGATCGCTCACGCCCTCATAAACCGGGAAGGACCGGTAACGGTCTTCATCCCCCATTACGCCATGTCGGGCGGTACGCTGCTGGCGCTGGCCGCCGATCACATCATCATGGACGAAAACGCGGTCCTCGGACCGGTCGACCCGCAGATCGGTGGATACGCGGCGGCTGACATCGTCAAGGTGGCTGAGACCAAGCCGCTGGGTGAGTTGGATGACCGTACGCTGATTCTGGCCGAGATGGGGCGTAAGGCACTGCGGCAAGTGCGGGAGTTGGTAATTCGTATCACGACTGCCAATGGAATAACGCAGGAGAAGGCCGAAGAGCTGGCTGAGATTTTGTCTACTGGCCGCTTCACCCACGATTACCCGATCACGGCGGAGGCGGCACGGGAGATGGGCCTGCCCGTCAGCACCGACATGCCGCCGGAGATCTACGCTCTGATGGATCTGTACCCGCAGCCTGCGGCTCGGCGTCCCTCTGTTGGATTCATCCCCCTGCCCTACGACGGGCGTCCGGGTGAACGGGCTCCGGCCAAGAATGGGAAAACTCCTGATTGAGTGCGCAGTTGTCACAGCGTACGCAGTGTGCGCAGAGAGCACAGCGTGCACAGCGTGCGCAGTGTGCGCAGTCTGGGCAGTGTGGGCAGTATGCACACCACAAGTCAGTGGGTCGGAGCAGGAGAGGACAGGAGACGACAGGAGAGGAGACGCTATGGATGACGGGCAGCTGGCACAATCGGCACAAACCGCACAAA
>JBLNBY010000207.1:0-6631 GCA_050260295.1 Bacteroidota bacterium | reverse complement strand
GGCAATAGTGCAGCGCATCCCGCCACCCCGGGGCGCAGTGGATGCTCCCCTGCGGGCACTGATCTTCGACTCGCACTTCGACCCTTACCGGGGCGTAGTCGCCTACATCCGGGTGGTCGAGGGGCAGGTACAGGTGGGTGACCGCGTGCGGCTCATGGGCACGGGCAAGGAGTATGAGGTGACGGAGCTCGACGTTTTCCGTCCCCGCCTGGAGCCCGTCTCACGCCTTGAGGCCGGCGAAGTGGGTAGCCTGATCGGCCAGATCAAGAACCTGCGGGACGCCCGGGTGGGAGATACCGTCACCAGCGTCAACCATCCCGCGACAGAGCCGCTACCAGGATATGAGCCGGCCAAGCCAATGGTCTATTGTGGCCTCTACCCGGTGGAGAACGATGAGTACGAAGGGCTTCGCGATGCGCTCGAGAAGCTCCAGTTGAATGATGCCGCCCTCGTTTTCGAACCAGAGACGTCGGCGGCGCTCGGCTTTGGGTTCCGTTGTGGCTTCCTTGGGTTGCTGCACATGGAGATAATCCAGGAACGGTTGGAGCGTGAGTACGACCAAAACCTGATCGCTACGGCCCCAAGTGTTGTCTATCGTGTCCTCAAGACCAACGGCGACGTACTGGAAGTGGACAACCCGGCTCTGGTCCCACCGGCCGGTGAGATCGAACTCATAGAGGAGCCTTATGTGCGTGCCACTATCATCACCCCCGGCGATTACGTCGGACCCATCATGGAACTCTGCCAGGAGCGCCGGGGAATGTACCAGTCCTTGGAGTATCTTTCACCGGAGCGGGCGATGCTGACTTACGAGTTGCCGCTCTCGGAGATCCTGCTCGATTTCTTCGACAAACTGAAGTCCAGGACCCGCGGATATGCCTCGCTGGATTACCGCTACGTGGGTCACCGCCAGTCGGAGCTGATCAAGCTGGATATCCTGCTCAATGGCAAGCCGGTGGACGCGCTCTCGGCGATAGTGCACAAGGACCGTGCCTATGCCCGGGGTCGGCAACTGGTAGAGAAGTTGAAGGAGGTCATTCCCCGCCAGCTTTTCGAGGTGCCGATCCAGGCGGCAGCCGGTTCACGAGTCATTGCCCGGGAGACCATCAAAGCGCTGCGCAAGGACGTTTTGGCCAAGTGCTACGGTGGCGACATCACCCGTAAGAAAAAGCTCCTCGAGAAGCAGAAAGAGGGTAAGCAGCGCATGAAAAGGCTGGGCACGGTGGAAGTCCCGCAAGAGGCGTTCCTGGCCGTGCTCAAGGTGGACTGAGGGCGTGGGACCGCAGCGGATGGACTGGCGGGCCGAGGCCGGTATTTACGTTCACATACCGTTTTGCCGGCGCAAGTGTTTCTACTGTGACTTCAACGTAGTCGCCGCCCGCAGGGAGACTGCCACCTCCCGGTATGTCGACGCTTTGCTCCGCGAGATCGAACTGTGGGGTGAGCTGCTACCGGCAGGGGGGGCGTCGGGCGAAGGGGCAGGGAGAGCGGGAAGCTTCGTCTCCCTCTACCTTGGCGGAGGCACCCCCACCTACCTGAGCAGTTCACAACTATTGCGCCTGTTGCAGGCTCTCCGGCAACACTTCCGGCTCGTCCCCGGTGCCGAGATAACGGTGGAAGCCAACCCTGATCCGGTAACCCTGACGGACGAGAAGCTCGCAGCTTTGCGGGCTGCAGGAGCGAACCGGCTCAGCCTGGGGGCGCAGACGTTTGACGACCGGTTGCTACAGGCCATCGGACGCGATCACGGTGTTGCCGATATCGAGAGTGCTTTCATCCGGGCGCGCCGGGCCGGTTTCACCAATATCAACCTGGACCTCATTTTCGCTCTGCCCGGGCAGAGCTTACGGGACTGGCAGTCTACCCTGGAACGGGCGCTGGCCCTGGAGCCCGCGCATCTTTCCTGTTATTCCCTAATATACGAGGAAGGGACACCACTGACACGCTGGCGGCAGCAGGGGAGAGTGCGCCCTGTCGCTGAAGAGACCGAGCGGGCCATGTACGATCTCACCCGTGACATGCTCCCCCGGGCCGGATTACATCAGTATGAGATCTCCAACTTCGCCCGGCCGGGCTGCGAAAGCCGGCACAACCTGCTCTACTGGAGCTATCAAAACTGGTTGGGACTGGGCGCCGGGGCGCACACTCATTGGAATGACCGCCGCTTTGCGAACCACGGGGCGCTGGACCGCTACGAGGCTTCCCTGCGGGCCGGCAGTCTCCCGGTCGACGCAGAAACAGAAGCCCACCTCTCCTCTGCCGAAATGATGGAAGAGATGGTCATCATGGGGCTGCGGCTCCTGGCAGGTGTCAGTGGCGGTGAATTCATCCGGCGTTTTGGCCGCAGCCTGGATGATGTCTATGGGGAAACCATCACCCGTCTGGCAGAGGGTGGCTTTCTCGCCCGCACGGCCGATGGCGGCATCCGGCTGACCCCACGGGGGATTCCGGTCGGCAATTCGGTTTTTACTGAATTCTTGCTTTCGGCGGGTTCGTTGACAACTTAACCGGTCCGTGCTATGGTACAGCTAGGTAATTAGCACTCTCGCTTGGTGAGTGCTAAGGGGTGGCGGCAGTGCTCGATCTTCGTAAACAGCAGATCCTGCAGGCTGTAATCGAAGATTACATCTCCACGGCCGAACCAGTCGGTTCCCGGACCCTGGCGCGCAAGTACCGGCTCGGTTTGAGCCCGGCGACGATCCGCAACGAGATGGCCGACCTGGAAGAGGCGGGCTACCTGGACCAGCCGCACACATCGGCCGGCCGGGTCCCGTCGGACAAGGGTTACCGGTACTATGTCGACTGCCTGCTGGAGATGCAGGGGCTCTCGCCGGGAGAGCGGCAGCGGATCGAAGAAGATCTCAGTTCGCACCGGGAGGGAGCGTACTTGGTACAGACGGCTGCCCGGCTGATGGCGGAGCTTGCTCCGTATGCAGTCCTGGCGGTCATGCCCGGTCTGAATCGCTCCCGTCTGCGCCACCTGCAACTCCTGCCCCTCGACGGCCGCCATCTGCTTTTGGTAATGGTAGCCGACCCGGGGGTCATAGATACTCGGATGCTGGATCTGGATGCTCCGCTGGCCTGGGAGGAGCGGCGGCGTCTGGTGTCCCTTCTCAACCAGGGCCTGGCCGGATCGACTCTCGCAGACCTCGACCGCGCGATCAGGGATGAGCTTCGTGATGAGCTAGGGCCAGCCCTTTATGACCTCGTGATGGATCAGTTGCACGATGTTCTCTCCGGCACAGATACAGGCAAGGTGATGGTGGAGGGACTGGTCAACCTCTTGCGGCAGCCGGAATTCCAGAACGTACAGAAGTTGACCACATTGTTGGAGATGCTCGGGCGGCAGGATGAAGGGTTGATCAACCTGTTGCGCAGCCGGGTACGGGCTGGGCAGATCCAGGTCTCTATCGGACGAGAGAATGCGGAAGAGGCGATTCAGTCCTGTGCTCTCGTCACCGCAGGCTATGAGGCCCGCGGAGAAGTCGTGGGCATGCTGGCGGTGGTGGGGCCGACCCGTATGGAGTACGGAAGAGTCTTGGGATTGGTGCGTGAAGTAGCGGAAGAACTGAGCCGCGTGTTTGGCGAGTTGTAAGCAGTGATTCGAACGCACTTCAAGCAGTTCGATTTGGACAGCAAACCGTGTCGTGGGGGCGGCGCCGGGCAGGCCGCGCTGCTGCCCCTTTCTTTTGAGCCTTTGGCGTGGCTAGGTCTTCGCCCGGGCAGGAAAGGAGAGTCAGAGACTGCGGGATGGTACGGGACGATGAACCGACCAAGGACGAAAAGGATATGAAGGATACCGATGGTGTGAAGGAAGCGCAGACCGTGGATGAGCGGGCGGAGGCGGGAGCGAAGGCTGAGGAAACAGTCTCCGCGGAGGCCGTCATCGAATCCTTGCGTGCGGAAGTGGACAGGTTGTCGGCAGAGAATGCCGCGCTTAGGAACGAAGTAGAGAAGTTTCGCAAGCTGGGTGCCGAGTGGCAGAACCAGTACCTGCAGCTTCAGGCAGACTTCCGTCGTCACCGGCAGCGGACGCAGGAAGAGGCGGCCAGACTTCGCGAGCGCGCTGCCGAGAGTCTGATCGGCCGTCTGTTACCGGTGTTCGACGACCTGGAGCGGGCCGCAGGAGCTGCACGGGACCATGACCTGACGGTGGCCAGAGAGGCTTTGGTTCAGGGCGTCGACATGGTCCGGGCGGGGCTCTACCAGGTTTTGCAACAGGCCGGCCTGACGCCGGTGGAAACGGTGGCAGCCAGGTTTGATCCCAATATTCACGAAGCGGTAGGGTTCGAGATCACAGATAAGGTGCCCGACGGCTACGTCTTGCAGGAGACGCGCCGCGGC
The DNA here is from genome assembly GCA_050260295.1 of Bacteroidota bacterium. Classification (GTDB taxonomy): domain Bacteria; phylum Bacillota; class Limnochordia; order Limnochordales; family DUMU01; genus DUMU01. The sequence continues at coordinate 2,287 of JBLNBY010000207.1, read as the reverse complement.
TTTCGGTTGGGTGAGCGCCTCCTGCGTCCGGCGCAGGTAATTGTGGCCAGGTCACCCGGGACCGATACGGAAGGCCAGGCTAGTTCCGAGGGGCAGGAGCAGCGAGCGAAGGCCAGTGGCACGGATGGCAAGACCGAGAAGGGCGAGTAGAGCGGACAGGGGAGGATTCGAAGTCTATGGGCAAGATCGTAGGTATCGACCTTGGTACTACCAACTCTTGCATCGCCATTCTGGAAGGCGGTGAACCGGTCGTCATCCCCAACGCCGAAGGCGGTCGCACCACTCCTTCGGTGGTGGCGATCCGGCCGGGCGGGGAGATTCTGGTTGGGGAGGCGGCCAAGCGGCAGGCGATTCTCGAGCCCGAGCGCACCATCGTCTCCATCAAACGGCGCATGGGCAGCGACTACAAGGTGCGCGTCGATGGCAAGGAGTACACGCCCCAGGAGATCTCGGCGATGATCCTGCAAAAGATGAAGCGGGATGCCGAGGCGTATCTGGGTGAACCGGTCACCGAGGCCGTGATCACAGTTCCCGCGTACTTTACGGATGCACAGCGCCAGGCGACCAAGGATGCCGGACGCATTGCTGGTCTGGAAGTGAAGCGTATCATCAACGAGCCGACGGCTGCCTCTCTCGCCTATGGGCTCGACAAGGAAGAATCCCAGACGATCCTGGTCTTCGACCTGGGCGGCGGCACATTCGATGTCTCCATCCTCGAGCTTGGTGACGGAGTCTTCGAGGTCAAGGCGACCAGCGGAAACAACCACCTGGGCGGAGACGACTGGGACCAGCGGATAATCGACTGGTTGGCCGATCAGTTTCAGCGGGAGCAGGGCATCGACCTGCGCAAGGATCGCAACGCTCTGCAACGGCTGAAGGAGGCGGCCGAAAAGGCGAAGATCGAACTCTCGAGCGCCCTCAGTGCTCAGATCAACCTGCCCTACATCACGGCGGACGCCACCGGCCCCAAGCACCTGACGACCGCTTTGACCCGGGCAAAGTTCGAGGAGATGACTACCGATCTGGTGGAGGCGACCATGGGGCCGACCCGGCGGGCACTGGAGGATGCGGGGCTCAAGCCAGGCGATATCCAGAAGGTGCTCCTGGTGGGCGGTTCGACCCGGATGCCAATGATTCAGGAGGCGGTACGGCGCTTTTTCGGGAAAGAACCGTTCAAGGGAATCAACCCGGACGAGTGCGTCGCCATCGGCGCGTCGATCCAGGCGGGCGTGCTCGCCGGCGAGGTCAAGGATATCGTGTTGCTGGACGTCACGCCGCTATCCCTCGGCATCGAGACGCTCGGTGGTGTCTTTACCAAGATCATTGACAGAAACACCACCATTCCCGTGAGCAAGAAGCAGATCTTCACCACTGCCGCTGACAACCAGACGACGGTGGAGGTGCATGTGCTGCAGGGTGAACGGCCGATGGCACGGGACAACGTCACCCTGGGGCGCTTCCAATTGACAGGGATACCACCGGCGCCCCGGGGTGTGCCGCAGATCGAGGTCAGTTTCGACATCGATGTGAATGGTATCGTGCATGTATCCGCCAAGGACCTGGCCACTGGCCGTTCGCAGAGTGTGACCATCACCAACCGCACCACGCTGCGGGAAGAGGACATTCAGCGGATGGTCAAGGAGGCAGAGCTGCACGCCGAAGAGGACCGCCGGCAGCGGGAGCGGATCGAGCTGCGCAACCAGGCGGAGCAACTGCTCTATACCTCGGGCAAGACGCTCCAGGACCTGGGCGAAAAGCTCCGGGCCGACGAAAAGTCCCGTATTGAAGAGGCCCGCAAGGCTCTCGAGCAGGAGGTGCAGCGGGAGGACAACGACCAGGCCGTACGGGACAAGATGGAGGCTCTCACCCGCACCCTTGGCGAGGTAACGACCCGGATCTATCAGGAAGCAGGCGCTCAGGCCCAAGCTCAGGGTCAGGGGTCGACAGGGGCTGGCGGTGGCGCGGGCGGCACCGGCTTCAATGGCGCTGGCGGTGGGTTCTCGGGCTTTGGTGGTAGTGGTGGGTCAGGCCAGGCGGCTGGCGGCGATAGCCAGGGCCAGGGCGGCCGTACGGTCGAAGGCGAAGTACACTGAGGATCCGGGGATCGGCGCAAGTTGACTCACCCGGCAGGTAAGCTGGTCAGAGCCGGCGGAATCGAGGGCGTGGGAAAGGAGAGGAATTGGTGGCCAAGCGGGATTACTATGAGGTGTTGGGGGTGGGGAGAGATGCCTCCCCAGATGACGTCAAGAAGGCTTACCGGCGGTTGGTGCGCCAGTACCACCCTGAC
>JBLNBY010000206.1:0-2999 GCA_050260295.1 Bacteroidota bacterium | reverse complement strand
CCGTCCCATACAATTCCTCCCGCCGCCGGGAGAGGCTCTGAAGGGTGGGGTAGCGGGCGCTGCCCCGCAGGAGGATCCGGGGCAGCAACGCCGTCTCCGTGGCGTCCTGCCCCAACGGGTGGTGCAGGAATACCTTTACGGTAACACTCTTGAACTGCGCAGTCGGCCACATGTAGAGCGTGACACCGGGTGCCAACTGGCGCTCGAGAAACTGGGCCTCCATGCAACCAATCCTCCTTCTCTCCTGGTACATTCTTCCCTTTTGCCGGGCTCATCACGCGGATCGCTTGGTCACCGTCTGACGTACACCCGCCCGGGCAGACTTTCGGGGAGTCACCGGATGCAGTGCGAACGCCAGAACTTCGTCCACCGACTCCACCGGGCGGATCTCCAGCGCCTCCTTGACCTCGACGGGCAGCTCGGCCAGATCCGGCAGGTTGGCGGCAGGCAGAAGAAAGAGTCTGAGGCCGCTGCGATGCGCAGCCAGGATTTTCTCCTTTACCCCGCCGACACCGAGAACTTTGCCGCGCAGGGTGATCTCCCCCGTCATGGCCACGTCCCTGCGGACCAGACGCCCAGTGAGTGCGGACGCCAGGGCACACACCATGGCCACACCCGCCGACGGCCCGTCTTTTGGCACAGAGCCGGCTGGCACATGGATGTGGACGTTCTGCCGTTCAAAACGGCTAGCAGGGATGTTCAGCTGTTTTGCGTGTGAACGGCAGTAGGTGTAGGCTGCCTGTGCCGACTCCTGCATCACCTGGCCCAGTTGCCCGGTCAGAGTCAGGGTACCTTTGCCAGGCATGATGGCTGCCTCGACATAGAGGACCTCCCCACCGGCTTCCGTGACCGCCACACCGGTGGCCACCCCGACTGTGTCTTTCTCCATGGTCTGGGGGCCGATGAGGCGCGGCGGTCCTAGCAGTATGGGCAGCAGGTCGGCAGTGATAACGGCTGAAGATGTCGACCCTCCTTCGACTACCTGCCGGGCACGCTTGCGGGCAATATGGGCCAACTCCCGTTGCAGACCGCGTACACCGGCCTCCCGGGTGTACTCGCGGATGATCTTGCGGATGGCTTCATCTGCCAGCTCGAGACCCCCGGATGCCTCCAGTCCGTGATCCCGTACCGCCTGAGGAATCAGGAAATGCCGGGCGATACTCACCTTTTCGTCCTCCGTGTAACCAGGTATCGCGATGACTTCCATTCTGTCCCGCAGGGCGGGCGGTATCGTATCCAGCACGTTGGCCGTGGTGATGAAGAAAGTCTCCGAGAGGTCGAAAGGAACCTCCAGGTAATGATCACTGAAGGCAGAGTTCTGCTCCGGATCCAATACCTCGAGCAACGCTGCCGCCGGGTCACCCCGAAAGTCGGCGCCGATCTTGTCGACCTCGTCGAGCATGAAGACAGGGTTCTTGGTTCCCGCGTTGCGGATTCCCTGAATGATACGCCCGGGCATCGCCCCCACGTACGTCCGCCGGTGGCCTCGAATCTCTGCTTCATCGTGGACTCCCCCCAGGGAAGCACGGACGAAGTTGCGGCCGAGCGCCCGGGCTATGGAGCGCCCCAGGCTCGTCTTTCCCACACCCGGTGGGCCGACGAAACAGAGAATGGGAGTGCGAGCGTTCCGGGCCGCAAGCTGCCGAACGGCAATGAACTCGAGAATGCGTTCCTTGACCTTCTCAAGACCGTAGTGATCTTCATCCAAGACCCTGGCCGCGTGGGCAAGATCCAGCTGGTCGGGGGTACAGCGGTCCCACGGCAAATCCGCCAGCCATTCTATGTAGGTGCGGATCACGCCGGCCTCGGGCGAGTGCAACCCATAATGCTCGAGGCGACTCAACTCCCGCTCGGCCTTGGCGAGCACTTCCTGACTCATCCCGGAGGTCTTTAGCTTTTCCCGCAGTTCATTGGCGACCGCGGTTTCGGGGTCGGCCTCCCCGAGTTCCTGGCGAATTGCCTCCAGTTGCTGGCGTAGCAGGTGCTGGCGCTGCTGCTGCTCGACCCGGCTCTTGACCTCTTCCCGCAGATGTGCCCGGATCTGGGCCCGCTCGAGCTGTTCCTGCATCAGCACGGACGCCTTCTGCAGCCTCCGGGCGGGGTCGAGTTCGGCCAAAAGATCGTAGCGCTGGGCGTAATCCAGCTCCGGCGTAAAGGCTACGTGGTCTGCCAGTTGACCGGGACTGGTCAGACTGCGAATGTAGGCGGCAAGTCCTTGCGGCAGTCCGGGCGTGAGCTCGAGGTAGAGCTCGATGGTGGCTATCAGACGGTTCATCGATTCCTGCACTTCCGGGGTGATCTCTTCTTCCACCTGTACCCGGACGGCCTCGGCCCGGTAGTACGGATCGTCCTGCGTCTTCCGCAGCAGTCGCATGCGGGCCACACCCTCGACCACCACTTGCTGGCCACCCTCGTCGAGCGGCGAAAGCCGTTCGATATGACCGAGAAGTCCTATTGATTCTTCGGGACGCAGATCCACGGGGAAGCGCGGCTCATCGGCTTCCTCGGGAGGGCGGGGCAAGAGCAGGATGAAACCGCTGCCATGGCGGATGGCGTCGCTCACTGCCCGCAGCGCCCGGGGCTGCGACACCTGCAGCGGAGCTGTCATTCCGGGCATGATCACCAGGCCCGGCAGAAGTAAAACGGGGGCTTCCACCCGCTCGTTCCGCTCGTTTTGGCCGGTCTGCTCATTTCCCTCCAGGCTGGGACTCTCGTCAGCGTCTGGCATTATCAGGGCTTCTTCGTTCACTGGCTGAGATTCTTCCCTCCACCTGATGATTTCGTCTAATTTTACCCCCACCCCTGCCAGCAGGAAAGCAGTGCTGGCGGGCGAAAGCTTTGGTAGAGCGGAGGTGGCCTGTATGTTCGTCGCCAATCGCATGACTCCCAATCCGGTGACTGTTGGTGAAGAAACGTCGGTGTTGGAGGCCCTCGACATCATGCGGCGTAACAAGGTACGCCGTCTTCCCGTGGTACGAGATCAAAAACTGGTGGGCATC
>JBLNBY010000205.1:0-4604 GCA_050260295.1 Bacteroidota bacterium | reverse complement strand
CACTGCCTGTTCCCCTGCCTCCAGTGGGCGATGGCAGAACTCGCATTCCTGACCTGCCAGGTTGTCTTCGGTAACCGTAACCAACCTTTCTGCAGCCATACGAAACCTCCCGCTTCCAGTTCAATTATAGACCTACGGTTGGGGTGGGGTAAAAGATGGTATCATAAGATGAGTACTGTGCTTGGATTGGGAGGGTGGATGTGGTGACCGGGCTACGGAATGACAACTACCATTTAACGATGGGGAGCACTTCAGTATGGAGCCGGAGCGCGGTGATTGCAGCTACCTTCGGTCTGCTCATTGGGCAGACCGCCCAGGCAAAAGGTGCAGGCGATTCATTCACCCTGCAGTGGCTTGGTCATGCTGCCTTCATCCTCAATACAGGCAGTGAGACCGTCTTGATGGATCCCTTTGGAGATGGTCTTGGTTATCCCGTTCCGGCTGTGTCAGCCGACATTGTGACCATCAGTCACGAGCACTTCGATCACAACTATATCCAGGCAGCTCTAGGTAAACCGCGGATATTGCGGGGTGTCGACCCCAGGAGCGGTGAATGGCAAAATGTAGGATATGTGGACGAATCACTGACGATCCGCACAGTGCCGGTCTATCACGACGACAGATCCGGCCAACAGCGGGGGAAGAATGCGATTTTCATCTTTGAGGTGAAAGGGGTAACCCTGGCGCATCTGGGGGACCTGGGACATCCGCTCAGCGCCGGGCAAGTACGGGCAATTGGTCCAGTAGACATATTGATGATTCCGGTTGGTGGCTATTACACCATAGGTGGCGAGCAGGCGGTCAGCGTGATCGAGTCCCTGAATCCGAGGGTCGTCATTCCCATGCACTTCAACAATGGGAGTGCGGCCATGAAATCCTGGCCGATCACGGACGAGAAGCGGTTCCTCGCCGCGCTGCCTTCCGGCTGGACGGTCCGTAGCGGCCTCGGTCCGCAGGTGACGATCTCCGCAGCCATGCTGCCACGGGATATGACTGTCTGGGTTTTACGGCCACCGCAAGATTGAGACGGGGCCGAGTTGGGTCTGCCGGGGGGTCTATTGGTGTGGGCCTGGCAACGACCGGCAGGAGAAAAACCTGGAACCGTGGAATAATGAAGCAAGAGTAGTCTTTCTCCCCATGAGCGGATGCAGATTCTTGCCCCGCCCTCGGTCGCAGCTAGCAAGGGGCATCCGCCATTCGCTCCGCGGTACGTGTCTGGCATGGGCCCGTAAGAGTGTTTTACGTGTCTATCCTCGTTTTTCTATCCGATTCTTACCTGTTCTGATCTTGAACTCGTCTTTTTTGATTGCAACTGTACCCGGCCCTGTCTGGAGCCGGAGGGAGGCCTAGGAGTGCAACCTTGGATCGAATGCGTCCCCAATTTCAGTGAGGGGCGGCGACCCGAAGTAGTCGCCAGGATCGCGTCCGTGATCGAGCAGGCCAAAAACGTGGCTCTACTCGGGGTGGAGTCCGACCCCGACCACAACCGGGCAGTGATCACCATCGCCGGGCATCCGGAGCCGGTGCTGGAAGCAGTCTGGCAGGCTTGTCGCGTGGCAGTCTCGCTCATCGATCTTCGCTCCCATGCAGGGGTTCACCCGCGGATCGGCGCTGTAGATGTCGTCCCGTTCGTTGCCGGCCCAGGAGTGAGCGTGGCCGAATGTATCCAACTGGCCGAGCGGTTCGGGCAAAGATTGTGGCGAGAACTGGGCATCCCGGTCTACTTGTATGGCCGGGCGGCCCGCAGGCCAGACCGGCGCCGGTTGGCAGCAATTCGCCGCGGTGGTTTCGAAGCTTTACAGACGGAGATTTCCTTGCCAGAGCGGGCTCCTGATATTGGCGAGGCCCGTTTGCACCCAACCGCCGGTGCCACAGCCGTGGGAGTCCGGCCGCCCCTGGTGGCTTTCAACGTTCTTCTGCGTACCAACGACTTGGACCTTGCGCGCCGGATCGCCCGCAATGTACGCGAGACAGGTGGGGGATTGGTAAACGTACAAGCTATGGGCTTTTCGCTTGCCAGCCGGGGGATGGTACAGGTATCGATGAATCTCCTCGACCCTGTACGGACGCCACTGTACCGGGTCTTGGAGTTGATCCGGGTGGAAGCGGCGCGCCAGGGAGTGGCGGTTGCCGGGACCGAGTTGATCGGGTTGCTGCCGCTGCGGGCCTTACTTGCCAGTGCTGCCCACTATCTCGGTCTGGAAAGACTGCGTCCGGAAGACATCTTGGAGTGGAACCTCGTTCACCAGCTGGGAAGCGAGAGTACGGAGTTAAAGTGGAGGTGGCCTGATGGAACTGGGAACTTTGGAACATGAGTTTCGCCGCGAACTGGCGGGCCTGGTTGGTACACCTCCGACTGAGGACCAAATAACACGGCTGATCGAATATGCCTTGAAATCGGGCCGCACCAAGGACTTCCTGCGGGTACTCGACGAGCAGCCGCCAACGATCAGGGATCTCTTGTATGAACGCCTGCTGGCGCAGCCCCTGAGCCGGGGTGGGTTACAGGCGCTAGAAAAGCATTTCCGCACTGCAGTCGCGCGTGGCCGGTGGCAGAGTATCACCGGCACGATCTCCAGCTTTCGCGACCCACGGGCGTATCTAGGGTTGGTACGCGTGCTGGCGTTAACTGCCGACCGTCAACTTCGCGATGCCTTGCTGGAGCTCTTTGACTCTGCTCCTCCGGGGCCGTATGGGGAGGCCTTACGGCGGGCCCTGCATGGAAACGACAGTCGACTGCAACTCGTGGCGGTCGACCTGATGGGACGGACAGACCAGCCGCCCCTGGTTGATGAACTCTTCCGTTTCTATCTACGCCTCGACCCGGCCAGGGACGAACGCCTGCGGCTGCGCAGCCGCGAAGCATTCCTGTCTCTGACCGACCGGCTGCCAGAGACGGAAATCGAGCCGCGGATTGGCCGCTGGTTGCAGGATGAGCGTCCGGGAGCAAGGCTTTTGGCCATCGCCTCCATCCAGCGGCGGGGGCTATGGCATCTCATTCCGGAATTGGTCCGGCTTGTCCTGGTTGATCCCAAGACCCGCACCCAGGCTGCAGTTGCGCTGACGTCACTGGAAGGAGCGGGTTTGCTTCGCTTTGACCGGGAGGATCCGCTGGGAGAGGGAGTAAGACAGGTCCTGCAAAAGGCCCGGCGTGAGCCACTGCGCCGGCTTCTGCATCAATTCCTGCAAAGCGAGAGTGCGGTGCTGCGGGAGATCGGGGTCAAGTTTCTCACCGCCCTTGGTCCTGAGCCCGACGATTTGCCCGTACTGCTCCGCCTGGCGCGGGAGGAGGGAGTAGCACCGGTACGGGGGGCAGCACTGCGGGCACTGGTACGTTGCGACCCGCAGGCGGCTGCCGACTCGCTGGTCACGGCTCTCACAGATCGCGGCGTGCTGCCAGGGAGTTCCTTGATGCTGATCGTGGAGGATATACTGGATAACGAGCTTGGCGAGGATCTGAGGGAACAGGTTCTGCGAGAAGCGGATAGACTCCGCAGAGAACGTGAACAGGTTCGCCAGCGCTTTGCTGGCGAGGCAGAAGCGTGGCGGGAGCCAGACTGACCGGCTATTTCCTTGGAATTCGTATGGAATCCCTCCCTGCAGGCAGGTTTTTGTGCCCGCCCGGCGAACTTTACCTCTGGGTGTACCCATGAGGGAGGTCATCTGTAGCTATGGCAAGCCGGGCAAAAAATACGATGGAACCAGTGGACCGAGAAGCTCTGGCGGCGAAATTCTTCACACTCCTCGAAATGGATAGGAAGACGCCAGACTTCCTGGCACTGTATCGGGAAGTGGACGCTCTGCTTGACCGCGTACTGGAGGAGCACCAGGAGTGGCTGCCAAGTGAGCGGCATGCTGCCGTCGGCCAGTACTGATGGCCACGGCCGTGCCACGTGATGACAGGGTAGGCCGGATCATCTGGATGATCCCATGAGGGGGACGACACCACGGAGCTGGTCGTTTTTGACGTCGAGACTCAAAGAGCCTTCGACGAGGTCGGAGGGCGGGCCTTCATCGAACGCCTGGGGCTGTCCGTTGCCGTTGTATACAGTACCCTGACGCATGAATACACTGCCTACAGGGAGGAAGAAGTGGACAAACTGCTGGCAGTGTTGCGCCGGGCGGACTTGGTAATCGGCTTCAACAATCTAGACTTTGATTATCGGGTCCTTGCACCTTATGCCGGGGAGGACCTCGGTCGGGTCCTTTCGTCTTTCGACATCTTGCGGGAAGTTCAGAAGGAATTGGGGTTCCGTCTGAGCCTGGATCACCTGGCCTGCGAGACCCTGGGCGAGCGGAAGAGTGCCAGTGGCCTGCAGGCGATCAAGTGGTTCCGGGAAGGGCGCTGGGACGAACTCATCTCCTATTGCCGGCAAGACGTGGAAGTCACCTGGAATCTCTTTCGCTACGGCTGGCGCGAAGGGTGGCTTTACTGGCGGGATCGCCAGGGTGTGAGGCGGCAGTTGCGGGCGAGCTGGAGCGGGCGTCAGGAGTGGGCCGAAGCCCTGGCCGTCTAGGCAGGCACTGGCGATCGGTAGGCGACATCCGTGGAGGTCAAGCGGCGGTCAGGAGGAGGCCTGGTTCGCGGTTGCAGTCGAAGCACA
>JBLNBY010000204.1:0-2956 GCA_050260295.1 Bacteroidota bacterium | reverse complement strand
TGACGGGAAAGGAGCGAGGGTAGCATGCTGAGGTTTGGTCGGATCCACTCATCGCTGGGGTTTGCGGCCACCGCTGTGCCAGTTGCGCTGGGGCTGCTCTTGACGGCTGCCGGAGCGGTTTCCGCCAAGACGACCATCACCTTCTGGCACGACTGGGGCGTCAATCAGGTGATCCAGTCCGTCGTAGACCGCTTCAATCAGAGTCAGAGCGAAGTAGAAGTCAAAGTGGTTCCTACTGGTTCACTCAGTTCCAAGTTGATGGCAGCCGTAGCGGGTGGTTCTGCTCCTGACGTAGTGCTGATCGATCGTTTCATGACCTGTGAGTTTGCCGCCAACGGTGCCCTCACTCCGCTGGATTCGCTTATCGCCCGCGACAAGCTGGACGCGAATACGTTCTTCCTTCCCACCTGGCAGGAAGCCCGCTGGTTGGGCAAGCAGTACGCCATCCCCACCAATACCGACTCGCGCGTGTTGCTCTACCTGCGTTCCACGCTGGATGCTGCCGGCGTTGATTCGGAAAAGCCGCCGGCCACCTGGGACGAGTTGCGGACCGTTTCGACGAAACTGACACGCCGGGAGTCCGACGGCCGGCTTTCCCGGGTCGGTTACGTCCCCAACTGGGGGAACATCTCACTCAAAGAGTACATCTGGCAAAACGGCGGAGAGTTGCTCAACGAGTCATTGACGAAAGTTATCTTTGCAGAAAAGCCGGCGGTGGAGGCCCTGCAGTGGGTGGTCGACTTTGTTGACTCTTACGGCGGGCAGCCGCGACTGGACGAATTTGGTTCGCGTGTTGATTGGGCGACTGGGGCGCTCGGTCCCGTCCTCAGGGGACAGGTAGGTCTGATATGGGAGGGCTCCTGGAATCTGGGAGGCCTGCTCGAGAACTTTCCCAACATCTACAAAAATGACCTTGCGGCTGGCCTGCCGCCGCAGAAGGTTCGCCGGGCCACCCTGTCTGGGGGACATGGATTGGTTATTCCGGTTGGCTCCCCGCATCCAGATGCAGCCTGGAAGTTCATCCGTTACTTCACATCGGTTGAGCCGCAGGTACAGTTCGCGCTGGGAACGGGTGTCATCCCGGCCAACCGCCAGGCCGCGGTCAGCCAGCAGATCATTCAGGATCCGGTACGAAGGGTGTTCATCCTGGCCATGGAGTTTGCCCGGCTCCGGCCGGCGCATCCAGCTTATCCGCAGATCGACGCCCTGATCTCGGACGCTTTCTGGAAGGCTATCCGCCACGAGGCAACACCGGCAGCCGCCCTCGATGAAGCGGTCCGCCTGTCACAACTGATCCTTGACCGTTACAACAAGCACTACGGGATTATCAAATAGTCTGCTGGGTGGGTAGGGGGCGGCCCATCATACGCCAGGCCGCCCCCTCACGCCCCTCCCGTCAGTCTCCCTTTTCTGGTTCTCGTTTTCGACATATTCCCTCTGTACACCCGGGTGGGCAATCTCTATAATGGGCTGGACCTTGCCCGCACCCCGGAGAGCACCTCCAGCATCGCCCCGATTCTGGCTGGCAGTTTGACCGTGAGCGAGGCGTAAAACGAGCCAGGACCTGGCCTTACTGCCAGTCTGCGTCGCCGAGTATGAAGGTGGCGCCGGTGCGGATACGGGACAGAATCAGAAATCAGGTGGGATGACAGAGAACATGGCCATCGTCATGAACCACGAGTCTCGTACCGTGCCTGCCGTGCCGACCGCGGGCTCCGGGGATGACCGCCCTCCGTCGGGGCGTCTCCCGTGGGTTTCCCGCATGGCCGACCCTCGCATGTTGGAACAAGATCGACTTCCGTTGTTGAACGCCAATCGGGCCTACCAAAAAGCGGGTATCGCTCGTTTCCACACACCCGGCCACAAAGGCGGGCAGGGGCTGCCCGAGCCACTGCGGGAACTCTTGGGGCCAGCCGCAAGTTTCGACATCTGCGACGAGGTCGAAGATCCCACGCTTGGTCATGACTGGGATGCAGCCGTGGAAGAGGCCGAGATGCTGGCCGCCCGGCTGTACCGGGTTGACCGTTCATTCTTTCTGGTAAACGGTACTACGTCCGGGATCCAGGCGCTCTTGTTGGCGGCGTTGCGCCCCGGCGACGAGGTGATCCTGCCGCGGGACGCGCACTGGTCTGCTGTCAGTGGTTTGATCATGACGGGGGCAATCCCTGTATACCTGCCGACGCCGTTCGACCCGCAGTTGGGCGTACCAGGAATTCCTGAGCCTTCTGCTTACGAGGCGGCGCTTGCCGCCCATCCGCAAGCGAAAGCGCTTTTCATGATCAACCCGAACTACTACGGTATTGCCGGCCGGGTGGCAGAAGTGGCGGCGCTGGCACATCGCCACGGAATCCCGCTCCTGGTGGACGAGGCTCACGGGCCGCACCTGCCCTTTCATTCCGCGCTGCCGCTCAGCGCGCTGGAGGCGGGAGCGGATGGGGTGGCGCACTCCGTTCACAAGCTGTTGGGGGCGTTGACCCAGGCTTCCTTGCTGCATGTGTGCGGGCTGCGGCTCGATCCGGAGAGGGTGGCCGGTGCGCTGCGGCTGGTAACGAGCACGAGCCCGAACCCGCTCCTCTGTGTTTCGCTGGACGCCGCCCGGTGGCAGATGGCGCGCCAGGGCGAGGAGTTGGTGGGGCGGACGCTGCGACTGGCTTTGGAGGTGCGCCGGGAACTGAGCCGGATTCCTGGGCTGAAGGTTTGGGGATTAGAAGCTCTGGGCCGCCCGGGGTACTACGATCTCGACCCGACCAAAGTGACCGTCGATGTCTCGGGGCTGGGGATCACCGGTTACACAGCTGAACGCGTGCTGCGGAGTCTCGGGGTTCAGATTGAGTTGTCGGACTTCACCAGGGTGCTGGCGCTGATCACCATTGGGGATACGCCGGCCACGGCAGACCGGTTGGTCGACGCTTTCCGGCGGCTGGCTTCCCGCCTGCTTCCCGAGGCGGCAGAGAGG
>JBLNBY010000203.1:0-14586 GCA_050260295.1 Bacteroidota bacterium | reverse complement strand
GGATATCGCAGCCGCTGAGGGTAAATACCGTGATAAAGGCAACGACTAGCGACAATGACATCAGCACGGACCAGACACACCTATCGAGCACACCCAACACCCCTCGTACCAATGCCAAGCTCATTTGCTCTTACGCAGTCGCCGGATGATGCTGTCGAGGTCTGGACATCCCGGCGGCTCGCGTTGAACTTGTCGACGAGCTCCTTCCATAGCTGGTACTCCGGTGGATTGGCCACAAACATGAAGTTGACCTTTTGCGGAGCGGCATAGGCAGCCCCCCACCGGCTGGCAGAGCGACGACCAACCCGGCGCCAGACACTACGACGAATACAGCTATAGCCAGTAAGGTCTTCCGAACCGCTGCGGACCGCAGGCTGGAGAAATCTCCCGACTCCAGCATAACTACTACCTCCTTGTGCTAAAGCCGATTCTGTCCAGCATCACTTGTTCACCTTGGCCAGGACCGCATTGACACGTTCCTCGGCCTGGTTTAGCGCGTTCGAAGGCGATACCTGCCCCAGTATGGCTTGAACCACTAAGTCATGAACAGTTCCTCGCCACTCGGGACCCGCTTTGAGCGGCTGCAACTGTGCCGATTGCAGGAACGCCAAGAAGCGGCGGCGCTGTGGCTGTGTGACCAGTGAATCCACCCAGGCTTTGCTGGTGTAGAAGGGGATGTACGGGCTGCGATGGGAACCCATTACTTTGTACTTCACTTCGCGCGAGCCATTGTACCATTCTAGATACTTCCATGCCAAATCTGGACGTTTCGTTGTCGCCGGAATAGCTCTGTAATTCACCCATACGTCAGTAGCGTTCTTCTGCCCCATTGGCCCTTTGGGGAAGATGGCAAAGTCAATTCTTACGTCGGGCGCTATGCCTTTCAGCTCGTTATCCATCCAGGGGCCCGTCTGCAGTATGCCAACTTGCCCCTTGGTAAACGCGTTCAGATTCGCAAAGTCACCACGGGCAACTTTATACTCATTCCACAATTGGTTCAGGAACTACAGCGACTCTACCCCCTCCGGCGAATTGAACGCCGCACGCGTCTCACCGTCATTGAAGAACTTACCGCCATTCGCATAGAACCACGGCCACCATGTCTCCACACCGGGATGTGCTGCGTACCCTACCTGTTGATATCTTCCCGACCCGTCAACTCGCGTCAGTTTACGCGTTATCTCGACGAACCTGTTCCAATCCCAAGTCTGCGCAGCAGCACTATCCAACCCGGCCGCGTCGAACAGATCCAGCGACAGCATCAGAACGTGGAAATCCGCAATCCACGGGATAGCATAAACTTTGCCTCCCAATGTTACTGGCGGCAGGGAGGCGGGGACAAAGTCACTCAAAGATGTGGTACTTGTCTTGAGGTAGTCGTTAAGTGGAAGCAGGAATCCTGACTCAGACCAGACCCGGCTGGAGCGGTAACTGACCTGTATAGCGTCTACTGGTACGCCAGCCGCCATAGCTACCGGGAATTGGACCTCTATGTCGGGCGATGGCCGAAGGATGAAATCAACGCCAAGCTTATCCTCAACCGTTTTCTCAACGTAATCCCACCACGTCTTGCCTTCTTTTGTGCTTCTATCGAACCAATCCCACTGTACCAGCGTCGTCCGCGCAGAAGCTACATCAGAGGCCACAGCGAGGAAAAGCAGGCATGTCACGATCACGATCCGCAGAAGCTTCTCCAACACGGCTAACCTCTCCTTCCTCCTTGGATTGATGTCGCTTGCCCTGGCAAACCGCGCCACCGCCCGGAGTAGGAAGCTTTGGCAACGTTGCCAAGCACCGCGACTCTGTCTTCACCTTCTCGGCGTCAATTCCTTCCTCCTCAACGGGCCGGGTTTCAACTTTTCTCTGACACCAACCGGGAGCGGCCCGTGGGGTGACCAAGGGGCAGCCGGACGCCTCCCCCCGGACGCCAAGCACTTCTCCCAAGCCCTAATTTCATTCCACAAACTGGTTGGGGGTTCAGGTGTACATAGTCATACTACGCGCACACTTGCATGGTGAACGGTTTGCGGAAATAGCTGCGTCGTCGTGGCAGCACGCAGCTACTGCTGATACCGATGACAATGCCAAGGAGTGGTGACGTTTGCCGTTCAACAACATCAACTCGCCCACCCCCTACGACCGCCCCCGCTCGCAGCTCTCGCCCGAGTCCGGGACGGAACGCAACGACCCGGATCAAGATCCGGCCCACAATCAGGGACTCGGTCTCGACGAGAAGATCGAGGCCAAGGTGCGGGCCGTCTTACTCGGCGACCGGGAGTTGCAGCAGTATCGCCTGCAGGCGGAAGTTCACGAGGGTGAAGTGAAACTGGCGGGTGCGGTGCGGGAAGGTGACCACCGCCGCCGCGCCCAGGAGCTGGTGGAAGACGTACCGGGAGTGCTGCAGGTACAGAATGAGATCACTGTCGACCGGCAGGATTGACAGGTTGGGAGTACTTGACAAGATTGGCAGACTTCTCGGGATTACCGCAATAGCAGAATTAGTGTGAACCATCGGCTGCCCCTGGTTGGACCGGCACGGGGGCGGCCTTTCCCCCCACCACTTTGACCAGGACCACTTTGCCGCACAGTATCAAGCGGCCCGGCCGCGGCTGCGTTCTCCCTGCCTCAGCCCGCCCCTCTTCTTCCACCACTGCCGCTGCAGCCCCGACTTCGCCCACTTCCACTACATCTACTACGACGGTAACATGGCGGGCGCCCACCTCCGCCACCCGGGCGACCGCTTCCAGCGGCAGGTTCATGCTGACCGGCGCCTCCATGCTTATCTCGAGCGCCCGCAGTACGCCCACCCCGGTTTGGGAGTGACCGCACGCCTCGGTGGCAGCGTCGATGGCGATCCCCGCCGGAACCGTCGTCATCGGATGCAGATCTTTGCCCACCGGTACCCGGCCGCCTGCGACGGGATTCATCAGGAGATCGAAAATACCCGGGTACAAGCGCACTCGCGCCCGGTCGCCGACCGTGATACAGTCCGGTACAGCCCTTACCACCTGCACGACCTCGGGCGCAAACAGTTGAATGATGGGAGTAGACAAGCGGACCACCACCTTCATTCGAGATGAAACGGTCCATGGCCATGCTATCATTGAAATGGTCTTTTCTCTAGCGATTTCACTGGCGATTCTCTCAACGGGCAAAGAGCCCTATCCACAGCTTCGGAGAAAGGTTGAAGAAGAAAGCATATGGCACGAATCTTGGTTATCGATGACGACCCCCGCCTCGGGGCGATGCTGCGCCGCTCCCTTGGCCTCGCCGGACACCAGGTGCAGGTGGCCGGCGACGGCGAAGCAGGTCTCAAAGCCGCCCTGGCTGAAGATCCGGACCTGGTCATCCTGGACTGGATGCTACCGGGTATGGACGGGCTGGGTGTCTGCCGCCGGCTGCGGGCCGCCAGCGACGTACCCATTCTCATGCTCACGGCCAAGGACGCCGTGGAGAACCGGGTGGCAGGGCTGAAGACGGGTGCCGACGACTATCTCGTCAAGCCCTTTGCCTTGGAAGAGCTGCAGGCCCGGGTCGAAGCGCTCCTGCGCCGGGAAAAGCGGGGTAACCGGGAAGGCGGCAATAACCACGAAGACTACGAATCTCCCGAACTCCTCACCTTCGCCGACCTATCTCTCGACATGGGGACGCGCATCGCCCGCCGGGGCAACCGGGAAATCCCCCTCTCCACCACCGAGTTTGAACTGCTTTCGCTCTTCCTCCGCCGCCCGCGCCAGGTTCTCACCCGTGACCTCATCATGGACCGGGTGTGGGGTTACGATTTCGCTGGCGAGTCCAACGTGCTGGAGGTGTACATCGGGTATCTGCGCAGGAAGCTTGAGCAGGAAGGCGAGCCGCGGCTGATTCACACCGTCCGGGGCGCCGGTTATGTCCTGCGTGAACCGACTGCATCATGACAAGGCTGCTAAAAGGGCTGCGCATGGTCCGCTTGCGCCTCCCCTGGTTCAACAACCGCCGGCGGCTGTCCATCCGTTGGAGGCTTTCGCTCTGGTACACTTCGGTACTCGCTGCCACACTGGCACTCTTTGGCCTGCTCCTATACGGCCTGCTGGCTGCCCAGCTCTTTCAATCGGTGGATGACCAGCTGGTTCGCCAGGCCCAGCACGTTGCCGGCACGCTGATGCCCCAGGACATGATGATGCCCCACGGCATGATGATGGACAGAAAGCTGGTCGCCTTCGTCTCTCCAGATACGGTCACGCTTGTTTTCGCCGCCGACGGTGAGGTTGTGGCCAGCACCGCCGCCCAAGCATCGCTCCCACCCCAGGTCGAACTGGCTAGGCTGAGTGCTGCGAACGGCAAGCCGCAGATTCGTACCGTGGACCGCGACTGGCGGGTCTGGGTCGGCCCTCTCGCCCCCGATTCGCAGGTATTTCTGCAGATAGCCACCTCGCTGGCAACAGTTCACCATACTTTACGGCATTTTGCCATGTGGCTGATCAGCATTGGGTTGTTGGCGATCCTGCTTGCCCTCCTGATCGGACTCTTGGTAGCCGAAAGCGCATTGCACCCGCTGGCCGTCATGACTGAGACTGCCCGTGCCATCGCCGCCGGGCGCGGCTTTCACCGGCGGATCGAAGTACCGGACCGCGGCGACGAATTGAGCCAGCTGGCGACCACTTTCAACGAGATGCTGGCCAGCCTGGCGGAGGCCTACGACGCTCAGCAGCGGTTCGTGGCCGACGCGTCCCACGAGTTGCGGGCTCCCCTCACCGTGATCCGGGGTAATCTCCATCTGCTGGCCGCGGAGCAAGCACCCGGCCTGAGCCCGGAGGAAAAGCGGGAGGTTTTGGCCGACACTCAGGCCGAGGCCGAGCGCATGTCACGGCTCATCGACGACCTGCTTGCCCTCGCCCGGGCCGATGCTGGCGCGACCATCGCCCAGGAGCAGGTAGAGCTCGACCGGTTACTGGTGGATACACTCCGTCCCTACCAGCGCCGCAGTCAGGGCGGACCGGTAGCTCTCCGTCTCACCCATATCGAGCCGGTTACCATCACCGGCGATCCCGAACGACTGAAGCAGCTGGCGGTCATCTTCCTGGACAACGCCTTCCGTTATACGCCAGCCGGTGAAGTACGGGTGAGCCTGCAAGCCGACGGCGAGTGGGCCAAACTTACGGTGACCGATACCGGCATTGGCATCCCGGCTGCCGACCTTCCCCACATCTTCGAGCGCTTCTACCGGGCTGACAAGGCCCGTTCCCGGACCAGCGGCGGCACGGGGTTGGGCCTTTCCATCGCCCGCTGGATCGTCGACCGGCACGGCGGAACCATCAACGTCCGTTCACAGGTCGGGCAGGGCACTGTTTTCGAGATTCTGTTGCCCCGGATGCTCACCACGTAGCCACCAGGTAGTGGTCAGGAGGCGTCAGGGTCGTGACCGCAGGACTCTTAGGACCGCCTCAGGAGCCTCTCATCTAAGTTTCAGGATCGTCTTGCATACTACGAGAGTGGCGAGGAGTTGATCCGTGTGGAAACATCAGTTCTCTCCTGGCCGCTCTACGTCGGCCTGTTCGTGCCAGTAGCGGGAGTGCTACTCGCCTGGGGAGGAGTATGGTGGGCCTGCCGTCGGCGTTTTCGCCCCGTGCCAGCTCGGATGGGCGAGGACGGCCGGGTACAGACGCTGGAAGTTGAAGTTAGGGGAATCTACGCCCCGGATAGAATCGGGCTCACGGCAGGAGTACCCGCAGAACTCCGCTTTGTGCGCCAGGACCCTGCGGAGTGCGCTTCCCGGCTTCTGATCCCGGCCTTTGGCATCGACCGGCAGCTGCCGCTGGGAGTACCGGTGACGGTTACGATTCCCAACCCTACTCCTGGCGAGTTCCTTTTCACCTGTCACCACGGCATCTATCACGGCCATCTGGTCGTCCGGGCCACCCGGGACTCTAGATCCGGCAGGTTAGTCAGGTTCAGCGGGTTTGCCAGGTCCGGTAGCATCGGCAGGAACAGCATGGCCAACGGCAACGCCCCTGCAAGTAGAAATGCCATGGCGTATACAGATGGTTGGGATAGTAAAGCCCTTCAGGCCGAGCAACAAGATAGCTCCAAGAGAGGTGTACAGCAATGATGTGGGGTTGGTATGGAGGTCCATGGTCCTGGTGGCACTGGATCGCAGGTCTGATCATGATGCTTGCTTTCTGGGGCGGGCTCGCAGCCGTGATAGCACTCGTGGTCCGCTCATTCACGACGCCCCGTCAAACCCAATCGGAGACCAGTACGGCCCGGGCCATCCTTGACGCCCGGCTGGCCCGGGGGGAGATCAGCGTCGAGGAATACCGCCAGTTGATTGCGGAGCTGGAGGCGGGGAGGAAAGAATGAGACTGTCACGACGCGCGCTTTGGATAGCTGGAGGTCTGGCAGCCGGTCTGTTTTTGGGGGCAGGCTATCTCACTTTCGCCCAGCGCGGCTTTGCTTGGGGTTGGGGGCCAGGCTGGGGAATGGGCATGGGCATGCATTGGGGTTGGGGGCCAGGGAACCCAGGTTCCTACCAATACAACAGTCCTGGCCGCGCGCAGGACAGGCTAACCCCGGCTGGGATCAGCCAGATTGTCACTGAATTCCTGGCCGATTCCGGCTCAGGAACTCTAGATGGAACCAAGCTGGCTTTGGACCACGTGATGAACTTTGAAACCGGGTATTACGTGGCCGTGAAAGAGAGTGATACCGGCCGCGGGGCGATGGAGTTGATCGTTGACCCCTACACTGGCCAGGTCTTCCCCGAACCCGGCCCCAACATGATGTGGAATGAGGCCTACAGCCCCATGGGTGGCTGGGCGTTCAGCCGGGCCGGCCGCCGTCCGGTCTTGGGTCCTTGGGACGGAGGTTGCCAAGGCCCGGGAACGGGAATGATGGGTGGCTACCGGCCGGATTACGATGCCACCGGTGATCGGCAGAGCGACGACGGTCAGACCAATTCCACCGTGACCCGCCTGACCGGGGACGAGGCCGCTGCTCAGGCCCAGAGATTCCTGGATGCCGAGTTCCCCGGTGCAAAGGCAGTTGAGCCCATTCACTTCTACGGCTACTACACTTTCGACGTAGTCAAGGATGGGCAGGTACAGGGAATGCTGAGCGTTCACGATGTAGCGGGAGAGGTCTGGTATCACACCTGGCACGGTCGCTTCCTGGGGGAAGATCACTCGCCGGTCGAGACGACACAGGAGAGTTGAGCCGGACCGAAGAGTTTGCGCCAAGGGTTAGCCTGAGTTGTCTACCAACTGCGCCCTCGCCAGAGCATCACTTCAAACCAAGCGTGAACGTTTCTGGCGAGGGCATGGTTCGTCCCTGCAGATGCAATGTGGTGGAGATACTCGCCCGGCGACTGGGCTACCTGGGCTCGACCCCGTCCACTGGGATGCCCCCAGCGGCCGGACATTCCTCTCCGCAGGTCTCGACTTTGGACAGCGTGCCATTCCGTCGCGGCAGCGAAAACCCTGCCCCTCACGGGGACACACTCTAGTCGCACGTGAGGGCAGCCAGCTTTCGGATCGTTTCCGTTCAAGACCTCCTGCTCGACATCTTCCGGCGCATCGTCGCTGCACCGAACAAGTAAAGTCAATCGCAGTCGAGCTGCTGGGAAACATAAGCTCTTTACTTCTGCTCAGGCCGCGCTGTGAATCGCTCCTGGCACTGTCGCGAGCAGAAGACGTACCGCATCCCTTCATAAGCGATGGATAAGGTGGCCGTCCACTCATCCACCGTCATCCCGCACACGGGGTCGCGTACCCATGCGTGGGTCTCCTCTTTGCGGTTGCGTAGTGCACCGTCCTCAAGCCAAAGCACCCGATCAGCCACATTCTCCAACCGGGGGTCGTGGGTAACGATGATGACCGTGCGACCTTCGTTTTGGGCAATCTCACGCAGAATCATCATCACCTCTTGGCCCGTCTGGGAGTCCAGATTCCCAGTTGGCTCGTCAGCCAGGATGAGCTTCGGGTCATTGATGAGGGCCCGGGCGACCGCCACCCGCTGCTTCTCACCGCCAGACAGGTCGCGAGGCAGGTATCGCCGGCGCTTGTCCAGGCCCAACCGAGCGATAAGTTCGGCCGCCCGCTTCCTGGCCGGCTCCTTGGGCCCAGGAATGAGCCACGACGGAAAGAGCACGTTCTCCTCCACGGATAGACTGGAGAGCAAGTTGAAGTTCTGGAAGATGAAGCCAATCTCGCGCGCCCGGATCTCCGGCAGGTGCGATTCGTCCAGGGCAGTGATCTCCATCCCGTTGATGAAGATCTGGCCCGAGCTTGGTCGGAGCAATCCTCCCAGCATGGAAAGAAGGGTAGTCTTTCCCGATCCAGACGGGCCCATGATCAGGATCAGTTCCCCTTCGCCCACCTCCATCGAGACGTCGTTCACCGCCCGAACGGCAGTGTGGCCTGACCCGTACACCTTGGTGAGGCCAATGGTCCGAACGATGTACCTTTCGCTCAAGGCTGCTTCACCTACTCTTTCTCGTCTACCTATTCTCGTTTACCTATTCTTTGAAGATCTGGGCAGGCTGTACCCGCACAATGCGGCAAGCGGGCAAGAACGACGCCAATGCGGCGATGCTGAGCGCCGACGCGGTAAGCCGGCCAAGGGTCTTGGCTGGGTATACCAGGGGTGCCTCGGGCACCACCGATTGCATCAGCGGCCGCAGGAGAAATGCCACAGCTGTTGCCAGCCCCAACCCCAAGAGGGACAGGACCAAGGTCTGTACGGCGATCAGCGCCACCAGCTGCCGGTTCTTCGTCCCTAAGGCTTTCACGACCCCATACTCACTGGCTCGGCGGACCGTGGCAGTGTAAATGGTGAGCCCAATCACCAGCACACCGACGGCG
The DNA here is from genome assembly GCA_050260295.1 of Bacteroidota bacterium. Taxonomy (GTDB): domain Bacteria; phylum Bacillota; class Limnochordia; order Limnochordales; family DUMU01; genus DUMU01. Next base: position 5,749 of record JBLNBY010000203.1, on the reverse strand, counting down.
AAGCCGATCGTGGACATGACCCCGATCATGTCGACACCCATCTGCTCTGCCATGCTGCGATCGCTCTCCGCGAATGCTTCACGGCTCATCGCGTTTACACCGGGTACAGCCCGCTTGATCCTGGCGGCCAGGTCTTCGGGGGACGTGTCCGACGCCGCCTTGACCAAGAAGTAACTGGCAACCCCCTGCGCGTCGAGCAACGCCTCCATCTCCTCGAAGGCGATGAACGTGACGGAGTTGGCCATAGAGAACGTTTCTTCGGAAAGCCCAATCACCCGAAAGGGACGGCCCGCAATCGCCACGCTATCACCCAGGCCGATCCCGGCCTTTCGGGCCAACACGAACGAGATGACCACCTCGCCAGCCCCCGTGCTGGTCGATCCTTCTTTCATTGCCCAGGGACCACCCCTTTTCGCTCCGGGACGCACCCCGACGATGTATGAAAACCACTGCCTGCCCCCTGCTTGCAAAGAGGTGCTGGTGTAAAGAATGGGTGTGACATCCTTCACCCCCGGCACCTTTCGAACGGCCTCCTTGAGCCCAAGAGGCAGGACGGATGTGGCCATGTGCATGTTGGAGACGCCCACCTGCATTACCCAGACATCGGCGTCGCTCCGCTGCGGATACGCCACCAATTGCTGGGTAGCGCCGGCCAAAACACCCTGCAGAAGAAGAGTCATGAAGAAGGCTGCTACGACGCCCCCAAGGCTGATGCCGAGTCTCAACCGCTCCTGTAGAAGGTTCTTTATGGCCAGCCGGAGCATCGACTCACCCCCTGAACACCACTGCCGGGTCTACCCCTGCCACCTGCCGGATAGGAAGCAGGGATGCCAAAGCCGCCATGAGCAAGCCTGCCACGCCACTGCGCAGCAGCACCCAGCCGTCCCAGACCACTACCGAGTACTGTAGTGCCGACCGCTCGACGAGGATAGCAACGATCAGACTCCCGGCGATGGCCAAGAGGAAGCCCACGGTCGTGAAAATCAGCGCTTGTCCCAAAACGTATACGTAGAGACGGCCGTTTGCAGCACCCAGGGCCTTCATGGTACCATACTCGGGAAGCCGCTCGAAGACAGCACCATACAGCGTAAACCCGATGACCAGCACCCCCACCGCGTAGGCCACTCCAATGATAAGGTTTAGGACAGAGCCCATAAGACCACGCACAGTCTCTACATCGCTTTCGGCCAATTCGGCCGGGGTGAGCACCCGGACCCCGGGCACGGCTTTCTCGATGGCCGCCCTAACCATGTCAGGCGGAGCCACGGGTGCTGCCTCGATCAGCAGAAGGTTTGGCGCAGCCCGGCGGGTCAGGGGACTCGCAGTCCTAGCATTGGATGGGAGCGAGCCGGAGAGGATCGAGAAGGCGTCTTGCAGGTCAATGAAAACGTAGGAACCCAGCAGGGACGTCGTCCCTTTCGAGAGCCCTACGAGCTCAAACTCTCGCCCGAAGAGGGAGATCCGGTCGCCGACGGTAAGCCCGTACCGTCTCGCTAGCGCGTAGTCCATCACCATTTCCCCGGTGTCTGCAAGCGCCCGCCCCTCTCGCAGGCGTACGGGGCCGCCAAGGCGTTCGTAGCCGACGACGGTGATAGGCGTCTTCACCTCTCCGCGCACGAAGATGGTCGGCACGTTGACCAGCGGGTATACGCCGCTTACCCCCGGAACCATGCTCACAGCATCCACTACGTCCGCAGGGAGTGCAGAGCGCGTCTGGACCGTGCCAGGGGTACCTGCACTCAAGGCTACAAGCTTCACGGGCAGGCTTTCGCGGTAGGTGCGGATCTGCTGCCACATCCCGGTCTCAAAGCCGTTCAGCAAGAGGACTAGAACCAGGGCGACTGCCACCGCCGCCACGCTGAGCAGTGTCCTGGCCTTATCCATGAGGATGCTGCGGGCCAGGAAGCGAAGCATGCAAACTCTCCCTTCTAAGCCAGGGGATACCTCGATGAGGTCTAGTCAACCACTCCGGCTTGGTCCGGCCAGCTCCGACCAGGCCAGTGTGAAATAACGTGGCTGGGTTATTGCCGCCCAACTCCGTAAGGCTGGCCTCAGCTGCTTTGAGAGGGCCACCCTTCTTGCGAGGGGCGGCCCGTCGAGTAGTAGAGTGGTGGCTGATTTGGAGCTGGCTCTGGCTGATCTGAAGACCTTCAGCGCAGAACGATGTAGAGGAGCGCTACACTCAAATCTGCTGGTAGCGGAACCTCTAGCAGCATGCATGTCCCCCGCCGTGGCACGACCCGTGGGTGTCATGCCCTTGGGCGCCCACAAACCGCTCGGGATCTTCAGTGAACCGCTCCAGGCACCTGCTGCACTTGAAGAAGTAGACCCTATCCCTGTAACTGAGCGAAGGAGCCGTGGCTGGATCGACTTCCTTACCACAAACTGGACAACGAATGTCGTCACCTTGTATCACTGGTATCACCTCCTGAGACCCATTCTAGTAGATGTTCCTGAAACCAACGTGAGAGACGGTTGAAAATCGACTGAGGACACCGCTTCTACGACTTTAGACTTGCTGCTACGAATTTGGCGAATGGAACATTTAAGAATCGTTGTAGTCGCAGCATCAGCATGGCGTGGTCCTCTGTCCCGGCCAGTATACCAATGAGCGTATTGACGACAGCAGGGTACCGACGAAGAATCGAAAACGCTGTCGCAGGGTATGTGTAGCCGACCCTAGATACCGCCTCCAAGGCTCGTAATTGCGGCCAGATCTCGTGGGCGACGCGATAATGGTAAACCATTGGTCTCTCATAATCCCCCGTCAGCACGCCAGCTAGTACCTCGGCCGCAATGTCAGCTGACCAAATGGCGTAGTATATGCCTTCGCCCAACAAGGGATCAGCCAATCCTGCAGCATCTCCCACAAGCAGTACATTGCCGTAGGTGAGCGAGTTCACTGCGCCTGCCACCGGGATCCACCATCCTCGGGACCTGCGTACAACACCATCGATATTATGTCGTTTGAGAAATGCATGGATAAGCTCGTAGGGTTGTTCACGGTGTACTAGGCTTTTGACTGAGCCAATCCCGATGGACAGGTGGTCTGCTTTAGGGAAGATCCAGGCGTAACCCCAGGGAATAGCGCCCAGTTCAATATGGGCTTTATTACGATGTCGTGAAAGAGTTCGCTCGTCTACTTCCACCTCGAGTTCCATCGCGATCGCCCGACGCTTGGGGTTGGGTGTGAATCCTATTCGTCTCCCCACCACGCTGGAAGCCCCGTCGGCTCCCACAAGAAAGCGACCGGAGAACATCCCACGAGACGTGATGGCCATCACGCTCTCTGGGCTTTGTTTGATATCCAAAACCGAAGTATCTTCGTAGATATGCGCACCAGCGTCCGCTGCCCAACAGACGAGTGCATAATCGAACCAATCCCTCATAACCGTGTAAACGAAGGGTTTGGATGACTGGTGTACGATAGGCTCTGCCTCTTTGGGATGGTAATGTAAATGGATGGCGGTGATGGTGTCTTCAATCGGTAGGGCGAGCGACGACGGTAGAAGCGCCGCTGCTCTCCCAGTAACACCGCCCCCGCATGGCTTGTAGCGAGGGAGGGACGATCGTTCCAGAACAGCGATCCGCAAACCCCGCTCCGCTAGTCTCCGAGCTGTGACAGCGCCGGCAGGACCGGCCCCAACCACAAGTACGTCGTACTGACCTGTGGCTATCACTTTCCCTATCCTCCCGTACTCATTGCCAGACAGGGCGGCCTGTCCGGCAGAGGGCCGTATTCATTGCTCCAACGGTCCAAGCCTATGAGTTACATGTGAGACAGACCTGAGACAAGGATTAGCGGCCTGAGAAACACCGCCGGACTTTTCACCATCAGAAGCCGCTATCCCGGGGAGACCTCACCAACTGTCAGACCGAACTGTTGGAGCACGATATGGATGGGGCTGAGGTCGACCATCTCTGGGTGATAATCAACGTATACAGTGTTAGTCAGGTAATTGACCGCCGCACGCACCACTCCGGGTACCCGACAGAGAGCCTTTTCCACCGCGATTCCCGTTGACGGACAGCTCATGCCTTTCACAGAGAAACGCAGGTGTCGCGCCATCACGTTCACACCACCTCATCCGTGATGAAAGTAGCGCGCCATCCTGAAAAGGGCCTGAGGCAAAACTGAGAAGTTGCTGATAATCCGGTACACCGGAACAGCCTTCGCACAGGGCTTGCCGGTTGTTGACACCGACCGGAGCCATGAATATACTTTACTAACCCGATCGGAATTTCTTAGATTGGAGGAGCACGGAATGCGGAAACCAATGGCAGCGCTGACGTGCGCGGCTCTCATCCTTCTTGCTCTGGCACTGCCTGTCGTGCCGGGTTATGTGGCGGCGGCTGAACAGGCGGTAAGAGTGGGCTATGTCCATGTGTTCGACGACGCGCCCGTACTAGTGGCGAGAGATGGCCGGTTCTACGAACGGTACGGGGTGAATGTCGATGTGCAGGCCTTCACCAGCGGTCCAACCCTGGCCAAGGCCCTGGTTGCCGATCGCCTCGACATCGGGGTTATGGGCTTTACCAACGCGCTGACCTGGGCCGCCCAGGGAGCGGACTTGTACATAGTGGGCAAGGTCCAAAACGGTTACCATGCACTAGTGACCAGGGCCGATTCCGGCATCAAGGATCTGGCCGACTTGAGGGGAAAACGCATTGCATCTCAGGGAGCCGGCAGTACCGCCGACATCGTTCTCAAAGGAGTCGTCCTGCCGGCCGGCGGCCTTAAGGCAAACGATGTTCAACTGCTCTATACCGACCCGGCCACGGCCTTGCAGTCACTCCTGGCGGGACGGGTCGACGCAGCCTTCCTGTTTGAACCGTTCGATCGCATGTTCCGCTACCAAACCCCTGCCCGCGAGATCTACGAGGTGGGCAAGAAGTGGCCGTTCCCCTGCATGGTCATAGTTGTCTCCGGCAGATTCATGCGGGAAAACCCCGCCGCTTTGTCCCGGTTCTTACAGGCCAACCAGGCCAGCATAGAGTTCATGAAAAACAGAGCAAATGAAGCAGCGGAGCTTCTGGCACCCTTATTCGTCCCGGAAGGATACATCGAGACCCCCAAGGGCCGGGTGCCGGCCGTGCAAATCACGGGCGAGGCTTTGGCCACCCAGGTTTTCGACTGGAAGATCACCAGCTCGGATATAAGCAGAATGCAGGAACTGATGGAGATCATGTTGGCCCAGGGGCTGCTCAAAGAGCGAGTTGACATCGGCAAGATCCTGGCCGTGCCCGAGCAGGCCAGCCGCAAATAACGGTTGCTGGGGAGACACGACATGACAAAGCCCACTGGGTTTACTGGCGGCCGCGAGCGTTGGCTGGCGACGGCTGCGGCCGCCCTTACAATAGCACTCACCTGGGAGGCTGTTGCCCAGTTCTACCCTGACTACCTCATGCCATCCCTGGGTCCCGTACTCATCCGGCTGGGGAGGCAGGCGGCCTCGGCATCCTTCCTCACAACAGTCGGTGTCAGCCTGTGGCGCCTGGCTGTCGGGTATCTGCTGGCCTGCGGCATTGGATTGACCATGGGCTTGCTGGCAGCCCCGGTGCGGGGTCTTCGTTTGTATCTTCGGGCGTTGGTCGGCATTATCCAATCGGTCCCACCCGTTGCTTGGATACCGCTGTTGGTCATCATCCTGGGTTTTGGTGAGGTTCCCCTGCTCGTGGTTATATCGGTCGCCAGTTTCTCTCCCATGGTGTTGAGTGTGATCAATACCACGGAGATGGTAGACCAGAA
>JBLNBY010000202.1:0-8291 GCA_050260295.1 Bacteroidota bacterium | reverse complement strand
CTTGCCGATGAAGACCGCCAGGGCAAACAGCGTGGTTCTGTCACAGCGTGAGATCGGGTCAAGCGTAAGCGGGTCGACGATTTCCACATAATCCACCCGTGCACTGGGAGCCCGGCTGACTACCGCCAGCATCGCCTGGCGCAGGCGGGACGCAGATCTCTCACCCTGGCGTAGGAGGCGGGCTGCCTGTTGCAGCGCCTGGTAGAGGACGGTGGCTTCCTCACGCTCGGTGGGAGAGAGGTAGGTGTTGCGGGAGGACATGGCCAGCCCGTCCTGTTCCCGTACGGTGGGGCAGATCACCAGGTGGAGGGGGAAGAAGAGCTCGTGAACCATCCGCCGCAGGATCAGCGCCTGCTGGTAGTCCTTTTGGCCGAAGTAGGCGGCGTCGGGTTGGACGATGTGGAAAAGCTTGGTGACAACCGTGGCCACACCCCGGAAGTGCCCGGGACGGCTGCGCCCGCACAGCACCCCCGCCAGTGAACCGACGTCGACGAAGAACTGGCTGCCGCTGTCTCCTTGACCGCCCGGGTACATTTCCTCGACGGATGGGGCGAAGAGGATGCCGGCGCCGGCTGCACCTGCGATGGCCTGGTCCCGATCGAGATCCCGGGGATAGCGGGCAAAGTCTTCGTTCGGTCCGAACTGGGTGGGGTTAACGAAGTCAGAAACAACCACCAGGTCGTTTTCCTGGCGGGCCCGGCGGATTAGACTGGCATGTCCCTCATGCAGGTAGCCCATGGTGGGGACGAAGCCGATCCGTTCGCCGCGGCGGCGGGCGGGAGCAAGGCGAGTGCGCAGTTCCCGAACGGTTTTGACGAGCTCCATCAGTCGGGTCCCTCCGTTAAAAGTAACCGTTTCCACTTTAGCATACTTTCAGGGGTCAGTATCTGCTGCTTTGCCAATCCGCCGGCAAGCAGAAGCGAGAGCTGGCGGTAGATTTCGAGGTACGATGGTTCGTCATCAGCGTGCACGGCTCTGTCCGATGCAGATTCACCGAATGCAGCCAAAGCTTGCAGATGCCGTTGAACTGTCTCCGCATCCCCCCGCCGCACCGGCCCGGTGACGCCGGCCGCCCCCGCCCGTTCGACGTTGGCCAGGCTGCTTTGGGCCAGCCGCATGACAGTCTGGTGGGCAGCGCCGGGATCAAACCCGATGGTTTCGAGCATGTCCTCGGCCATGAGCCAGACGGCGGCGCTCAGGTTGGCGGCCACCGCCGTGGCTGCATGGTAGAAGGCGCGGTGTTTGCCGGGGACGGAGACCATTTTCCCGTTTAGCAGGTCCACGATCCGTGCGGCCGCAGCACCTGCCCGCCCGGTCTCCTCCGGTGTGTGGATCTGCGCAGCTTCTGCTGGTCCTGTAGCTTCTGCTGGCTCTGCAGCTTCCGCCGTCTCTACAGCCCAGGTCAAGCCTGTAAGCTCGGCCGGGTCGCCGGTGATCGAGGCCGCCGGGTGCAAGGCCAAGCGGGGGCGGCCGGCCGGCAGCACCGCCACTCCATACGCTCCGGCTGTATGAATCCAGACCGTATCCTCTCTCACCAGCCCGCTTTGATCGAACGCGGCGGCCACGGTGGCCAGCTCCCGGTCCGGGACGGTCAGGAAGAGCCAATCGGTGTTGCCCAGCTCGAGTGAAGGGGAGGTGCGGGCCGGAGCTTGCAGCTCTGCCGCCAGTGCGGCCAGCCGCGGGCCAATCGGCTCTGTTCCTGGCGCGATCGCACCGGTCGATGCTGCGGGGGTGGCCCTGCCCCAGACACCGACCGGAACCATGCCTCGCTCCATCAAAGCCAGGCCCAGCGCCCGGCCTACCCTTCCCGGCCCGACGATAGCAAACCGCAACTGTTGTTCCCGTTGCATCTGCTCCGTCTGCAGACCCTCCTCCCGATCCGGCGTGGTTCGGACTCAAATCAGCTCACTTACTCGCTTCCCCGGCCCCTTCGACCTTGTGCCCGCCGAACTCGTTGCGCAGGGCCGCCACCACCTTGCCGGCGAAGGTGTCCTCCTGTTCGGAACGGTAGCGCATGAAAAGCGAAAGCCCGATGACCGGGACGGGAATGCCGAGGTCGAGCGCGGTCTGCACCGTCCAGAGCCCCTCGCCGGATGAGTGCATGACGCCACGGATCTTGTCCAGGCGGGGATCTTTGGCGAAAGCCCGCTCCATCAACTCCATCAGCCAGCCCCGGATGACCGAGCCATTGTTCCAGACCCGGGCCACTTCCTTCAGGTTGAGCTGGAATGGCCCTTGGGCCAGGATCTCGAATCCCTCGCCGATGGCCTGTAGCATTCCGTACTCCACGCCGTTATGAACCATCTTCACGAAGTGCCCGCTGCCGACCGCCCCGCAGTGGAGATAGCCGTTCGGGACGCTGATATCCCGCAGCAGCGGTTCGATCCGGGGGAAGACGTCGTCATCCGCACCGCACATGGTACAGGCACCATTGCGGGCTCCTTCGACTCCGCCGCTGGTTCCGACATCGGCGAAGCGGATGCCGGTGGGCTGCAACCGTTCGGCCCGCCGGAGTGTGTCTTTGTAATTCGAATTGCCGCCATCGACGATCAGATCGCCGGGGGACAGCAGCGGGACGAGCTTCTCGATCATCTCATCCACCACCGGACCGGCGGGTACCATGAGCCAAATGGTGCGGGGATGCGCCAGCTTGGAGACCAGTTCCTCGAGGCTGTAGGCGCCGGTGACGCCCTCTTGCTCGATCTCCTGAACCTTGCTCAGGGTGCGGTTCCAGGCCACCACCCGATGCCCTTTGTCGCGCATGTTGAGAGCCAGATTGTACCCCATCCGACCCAGACCTATGAGTCCAACTTCCACAGTCGCTGCCTCCTTTGCAGACTGGTGCAGACTGGTGCGGACCGGTGCAGACCGTTGCAGTCTGGCCGAGCGTTCCACCCTACTTGGTCCTGATAATAGATTCTCTCAGCGGCGTGGTAAAGGGAGGCGGCTTGCGGGAAAAAAGGTGGTAGGATCGCGGTGAAGAACGCGGTTACAGTTACACGTGCTACACGTGAGATGATGGGCGAGGTTGCGGGGGATAGCAGATGCAAGAGATAACGAACACAAAGGGTGTGGTGCCGGCGGCACCAGTGGAGGGGGTGGCCGCCGACCTGGAACGTCTGGTGGGGCCAGCCAATGTCCGGCCGGATGAACCGCTGAAGGTTCACACGTCGTTCCGAGTGGGCGGACCGGCGGATTACATGGTCTTCCCGCAAAGCGAGGAGCAGGTCGAGGCCGTGCTGCGCTTCTGCCGCGCCCGCGAGATCCCGGTCTTCGTCATCGGCCGGGGCAGCAACCTCCTGGTTCGAGACGGCGGGCTACGGGGGGTAGTGGTCAAGCTGGCCGGCAACCTGGCCCAGTGGGAGATCCAGGGAAGGCATGTCTGGGCGCAAGCGGGGATTGCCTTGCGCCGGTTGGCCCTGCACGCGGCCGAGGCCGGCCTGACAGGCTTGGAGTTTGCCAGCGGCATTCCCGGGTCGTTGGGGGGCGCGGTGGTCATGAACGCCGGTGCTTACGGTGGCGAGATGAAGGACGTGCTCGTCAGCGTGACGGTACTCGACCAAAACCTGGAGCGCCGGGAAATGTCCCCGGATGAACTGCAGCTTTCCTACCGTCACAGCATACTGCAGGACGAGAAAATGCTGGTACTCTCTGCCCGCCTGCGCCTTGCCCGTGGTGAGCCGGGTGCGATCATGCGCCAGATCGGTGACCTCTGGCAGCGGCGGGCGTCCAAGCAGCCGCTGGAGTATCCAAGCGCCGGCAGTGTCTTCAAGCGGCCTCCCGGGCGCTACGTCGGCCCGATGGTCCAAGAGCTGGGCCTCCAGGGGGTACGCATCGGCGGGGCCGAGGTGTCTCGCAAGCACGCCGGGTTCATCGTCAACCGGGGCGGAGCGACCGCCCGGGACGTTCTCGACCTCATCGACTTCGTGCGGGCCCGGATACGAGACCATTTCGGCGTCGAGCTCGAGCCAGAGATCCGGATTGCCGGCGAGCCATGACAAACGGGGACGACTCAGGTGCGGGCCGCCCCTCGAACCCGGTCCTTCTGTACATGCCCGTTTCGCACCCGGTCCCCGGCCTCTAGCCACCGGGCCAATTCCCCGGTTTTGATGAGTTTGATCAGGTTATTCAGGCTGCCCCGGGCGTCCGGGGGGCAGTCTTCCGTCCCGGCCTCGGGGTGCAGGATGAAGGTTTCGACCAGGAAGGTCTTGATTCCGGCCCGCCGGGCCGGAATATCGTCGTGAACGTCATTCCCCACCATGACGCACTGCCGCGCAGTCACGTGCAGCCTCTGGCAGATTTCGTAAAAATACGCCGGGTGCGGTTTGGTGGCATGGAAGGTGTCCATGTCAGTAATCAGTTCGAAAGCGGTGGAGGAGATGTCTGCCCAGCGCAGTCTCTCCAGCAATGCTACCCGGGGGAATATAGGCTGGGTGGCCAGGACCAGCCGCCAGCCCTGGGCCCGGGCCGCCTCGAGCAGTTCCTTGGCTTCGGGCAGAGGGGCGGACTTGTGGCGCAGGCGGGGGAAGACTTCCCTGTAAAACTGCTCAGTGGCCGGCCCCAGCGTCTTTACATCAATGCCCGTGAGGCGGGCGAAGCTGTTGTAGAAGCGTTCCCCATTAGTGGGTGCGCCGGAGGGCAGCGGCCAGTCAACCGGCTTCAACATCTCCGCCGTCGCCTGCAGGAAGAAGCGGGCAAACTCCTTGAAGCCCAGCTGCGCGGCGAAGTAGGGGTGCAGCATGGCCATGTAATCGGATATGATGCGGTCGAAGTCGAGGTCGAGCAATGTCCCATCCAGGTCGAGAAGCAGAACTTTGGTGTCGTACGCGTCTGCCAGCAGAGTGTTTGACAACCGAGCTACCTCCCTGTTACGCCGTTGTGGTTGGGCTAGCGGCGATGATGGAATGATGGGTTTGGCGTTGTTCCTGTCTCTACCAGATCCAAAACCACCCGTTCAATTTTGGGAATTTCCTTCCGAATAGCCTTGTCGGGCAGGAAAAGCCGGACTGCGGCAGCAAAACGGTTTGGGTCGCCGGTCGTCAGGAGCCGCAAGGGGCTGGCCGCCGGGGCGTGATCCCCTGGGGACAAGCGCTCGGATAAGCTCTCTTTCAAAGTAGTGATGACCGCGACGGCCGGGTCGATGATTCGTATGTCCGGGCCGGCGATCTGCCGGATGAGCGGCACGAGGAAGGGGTAATGGGTGCAGCCCAGGACCAGGGTGTCGATGCCGGCCCTCAGCAGTGGTTCAAGGTAGCCTTCGAGGGCCAGGCGGGTTTCCCGGTCGTGGAGTCTCCCGGCTTCGACCAGCGGCACGAGCGCCGGAGCTGCCTGGCTCACCACCGTTGCCTGCGGGTTATAGCTGCGGATCGCTTTCTCGTAAGCGCCGCTCTTCACCGTCGCCTGGGTTGCCAGCAGTCCGATTCTGCCGTTGTTGGTAGCGCTGACCGCCGCCCGTGCTCCCGGGTCGATCATGCCGACCATGGGGGTGCCGGAATACCGTTCACGAAGTACGGGCAGCGAGATGGCGGAGCTGGTATTGCAGGCGAAGACGATTCGCTGCGCACCCGCGGCGCGCAGGTGCCGGACGATGGCATCTCCCAGAGCCAGCAACTCCGCCGGTGAACGGTCTCCATATGGCACGTGAGCAGAATCACCCAGGTAGATCAACGGATAGCCGGGTAGCTGGCGAAAGAGCTCCCGGGCCACCGAGAGGCCGCCGACTCCTGAGTCAAACATGCCGATCCAGCCACCCCGTGTGGGGGACTGCGCTAGCTGTCCCGCCCGGCCGTCCGGGCCTGCCAGGTCGTTTTTCCCTGTCAAGCCGTCGTCAACACCTTCCCGCCCTGCCCAATCCATCATCGCTTACTCCTTAGAGTCTAGATCCCATTTACTGTCGTGGATATCGTATGGGAATCGGGAGCTACGAGCCACGTCTATTGTACGCCGGGTGGTTTGGGGTTGACACTCGGCGGTGATCAGGCAACGGAGTCTTTCGGCGATGTGGCGGCGGTGCGTGGCTGTCCGGGCACGATGGGCTGTGGGGGCACTAGGCAGGAGGCAGTGCACGGCTGTAGAAGTAGGAAGTGGCCTGGGCCAGATTTTGGCAGCTGCCCGTGGAGGTTGAGAGGGACTATGAAACAAGCGTTGCGCTTCTTGGCGTTGCTGCTTTCTCCGTCATTGATGGGCCTGCCGGCGCTGCTTGTGGCGTCGGCTCTGGCGGGGGGTGGGGCGGCTGCGGCAGACGCGGCAGCTGGGACGGCTGGAGCGACGGGGACAGCCGGGCTAGGTGCCGCAGACAGTCCCGGGGAAGCCGGCAGACCGCGGTTCGCCGGGACGTTTGTGCAGCTTGACGGGGGCAACTCCGCCTGGTCCAGGGAGGAATGGGAGCGGGAGTTTGCCAGCATGCAGCGTCTGGGTATGAACATCCTCATCGTGCAGTGGGCGGCCACGCCGGCCCGGGTGTACTACCCGTCCGCCACCATGCCGGGCTATCAGCCGTCGCCGTCTCCCCTCGACACCATCATCGAGTTGGCCGAGAAATACGGTTTCTCAGTCTACCTCGGTCCTTATATGAACGAGGCTTGGTGGAGCCAGTACATGCGGGAGGAGTTCATCCAGCAAGAGTTGGCGACAACGGAGAAAGTGGCGGCCGAACTCGTCGGACTGTATGGGGATTCGCCGGCGTTTGCCGGCTGGTATCTGCCGTACGAGGTCAACGCCACCCCGCTTTTCACGCCGGCGGGGCGACGCCGGGCAGCCGGGATGTTGCGCCAGGCCGCAGGTATATTTGAAAAGCTCACGCCGGGACGGCCGGTGGCTATTTCGCCTTTCTTTGACAGATGGTTGCCGGTTGGCATGTTTGAGTCCTGGTGGAAAGAGGTCCTGAACGAGTCGGGAGTGGATGTCGTCTTCCTTCAGGACGGGGTAGGAACGGGGCGCAAGATTTCGCCGGAGTTGGCCGGCCGGTACTTCGAGGCGATGCGGCGGGCGACGGCTGCGGCCGGGGTGAAACTCTGGAGTGACCTCGAGATCTTTGTGGAAGGCGCGTGGACTCCCGCTCCGTGGGACAGGATCGCCGCCCAACTACAGGCGGAAGCGCCTCACGTCGAAGGTTTCGTTGTTTTCGAATACAATCACTACATGAGCCCTGTCCGGGGCGGAGCGGCAGTGGAGCTATATGCGGCGTACGAGGCTTACTTGGGGTTGGCTCCTGAGGCAAGCACTCCGGGCGGGATGTAAAGCATCAAAGGCGAGGCGTAACTTACCAAGGTGTGCGACCTTTGAGGGAGTGGGACGGGTGAGATCTTTGCGGGGATGCCAGGGGTTTGGGGCAGGGGTGCGAGCTCAAGCAGCGGCTCAGGCGCGGGCTTTGGCTCTGGCTCCGATTCAGGGACGGGCTTTGGGCCGGGCTCGGGCATGGGCACAAGGCCGGGTGGCAGCGGCACTGGGGTTGGCGGGCGCGCTCGTTCTGGTTGCAGGACTGGCGGTGGCGCTGGCGGCAGGGTTGGCCGTACTGCCGGTCAGACTGGCCGTGGTAGCGGCAGCGGCAACAACAGAGAAGACAGTCCTGGCAGAGGACCAAGCGGCAGCTCCGGCAGAGAGCAAACCTGCAGCTCCGGCAGGAGTGGAAACCCAGGACGAATACGACATTCTTATCTACGGCGGTTCGTTTACCGGTGTGGCCGCAGCAATTACGGCCGCCTCCGTGAACCCGTCGGCCAGCATTCTGCTGGCCAATCCGCAGACGGCGCTCGGCTCCATCGGCACGGTGGGAGGCCAGAACTACATGGACGTGCGGAGCTGGCCGGGCGATCCCCATGCGTACCTCTGGAACAAGGGTTGGCAACGTCCGTACGTGACCATGGGGACGTACGACCGGATCTTTGCCAAGACCGATCGGGCCTACAACACCGATGAGGCGGCAGCGTTGCTGGAAGCGATGGTGCGGGAACATCCCAACGTGACGATAGTTCATGATACCGACGTGGTGGCGGTTGGGTCGGTGATGGCCACCACCTCCGCCAACCCGGCAACCGCAGCCACCGCAGTCAGCGCAGTCAGCGCAGCCACCACCGGCACACCTGTCCCCGCTGCGACCGGCCCGGGGGTTGCCCGGCTGACCGGCGTGACGCTGCAGAAGGTGCGCAAAGATCCGGTCACCGGATATGTCATGTTTGACGCTGAGAGCAAGCCCTGGACCGTGCGGGCGAAGATCTTCGTCGACGCCTCGGACAATGGCCGTCTTACCAGGCTTTCGGGCCACTTTGTGGGAACGCTGGGCCGGGCTGATA
>JBLNBY010000201.1:0-2660 GCA_050260295.1 Bacteroidota bacterium | reverse complement strand
AAGCCGCCGAAAAGTTCAAGGAGGCAACCGAGGCCTACCGCATCCTCTCCGATCCCCAACTGCGGGAGCAGTATGACCGGTTCGGACACGCGGCCTTCGAGCAAGGCATGGGCGGTCCGGGTGGTCCGGGTGGTCCGGGAGGGCCAGGCGGGTGGCCCTTTGGCGGCGGCTTCGATATCAATTTCGAGGACCTCGGTCTGGGCGACATCTTCGACTTCATCTTCGGCGGCGGACGTGGCAAGGCACGGCCCAACGATCCCATCCCGGGAGATGATCTGCGCTACGACCTGACCCTCGACCTCGAGGCTGCTGTGTTTGGCACCGAGGTTGACCTCGAGGTGCCGCGCCTTGAGGTCTGCCCACGGTGTAAGGGCAGCCGCTCCGAGCCCGGCAGCCAACCCATCGCCTGTCCGGCCTGCGGCGGCCGGGGACAGGTTCACCAGGACCGTTTCACTCCCTTCGGACGGATGGTGGTTTCACAGACCTGTCCGCAATGCCGGGGGCGAGGCCAGGTCATATCCAAGCCGTGCCGCGAGTGCAATGGCCAGGGTGTTGTCCAAAAACGCAGCCGCTTGAAGGTGAAGATTCCTGCCGGGGTGGATACCGGCGATCGGGTACGGCTCGCCGGCCAGGGTGAGGCCGGGCTGAATGGCGGGCCTCCCGGCGATCTCTACGTCTTCATCACGGTTAGACCGCATCCGACCTTCCAGCGCCAGGGGGCTGATCTCCTCACCGAAGTCCCCATCAGCGTGGTGCAGGCGGCTCTGGGGTCGGAGATCAAGGTCCCCACCCTCGACGGCAAGGCCGAAGTGGTAAAGATTCCGGAAGGGACGCAGACCGGTGAACTCTTTCGCCTGCGGGGGTTGGGTGCACCCCGGGTACGGGGATCGGGTCGCGGTGACCTCTTGGTGAGAGTCAAGGTCGTAACCCCGACGCGGCTAAGCGCCCGGCAGAAGGAGTTGCTGCGCCAGTTCGAAGCCGAGTGGGGTGAGCCTTCGGTATCGCCGGACAAGGCCGGTGCCGGCCGGGCTGCGGGGGTACAGGTGAAGGGGGAGAAAGACTGCAGCGGCCGGGATGAGGGTATCCTGGGAAGGCTGCGGGCCCATTTCCAGTCGTCCAACCCCAAGGAACGCCCGAGTGAAAGCTGAAAAAGCCGAATGTTGAGCGATGGGTCGAGTAATGGTTTGAATAGTGGCACGAAAGGGAAGCCCGCGCGGCCGCGGGCGTTTTTCCGTTTGACGATCCACATTGCTCCGGCGGCGACTGAGGCGGTCGCCTATCATCTGCAAGAGTTGGGTGCCGGCGGTGTGGAGATCCGAGAGGATGAACCGGGCCGGGTGAAGGTGATTGCCTACTACTCGCCGGCCGTCCCGCAGCCGCAGCCAAGTGAGGTCGAAGCTTGGGTTCGTAACCTCGACCAATTCGGGCTCAGCCCGGGTCCAGGCAAGGTCGAGGGTGATTGGGTCGCGGAAGAGGAGTGGGCGAAGGAATGGAAGCGGTACTACCACCCCCTGGCCCTGGGAGAGCAGCTTCTCATCTGTCCCAGTTGGGAATTGCCGGATCCCACTTTCGAGCCTCAGAGGAAACGGATTATCATTGATCCCGGGCAGGCCTTTGGCACGGGACAGCATCCCACCACCCAGCTGGCGGCGGAGCTCTTGGAGAAGGCGGCGCCGGCCGGCCGTACTCTCCTGGATGTCGGCTGCGGCTCAGGAATCCTGACTCTCGCCGCCATCGCCCTGGGGGCCCGGCAAGTAGTGGCCATTGACATCGATCCGCTGGCCTGTGAGATCACCCGGGATAATCTGGCAAAGAACCAGCATCTGACGGCCGGGTCTGTGCCGGTTGACGTCCTGACTGGCAGCTGGGAGATCTTACGCGAGACCCGGAACAAGGCCTATCCCCCATTCAATATCGTGGTGGCCAACATTCTGGCCGAAGTCATCATCCCGCTGGCACCGGATCTCCAGTGGTTGGTGGGTGGAGGTGTTTTCATCGGCTCCGGGATCAGCGCGCGGCGGCGGGACGAGGTGGCTGCTGCTCTGCACAGCCACGGTTGGGAGCGTCAGGAGTGGCGGGAGCTCGGTGACTGGCGGGCAGTGATCGCCCGGCGTACTCGCTAGCAGGTACGTCCGGAAGGGGAGAAACGTAGCGTGAAGGTAGGGTTGGTCAGCCTTGGCTGCAAGGTGAACCAGTATGAACTGGATGCCATCGGCGCGGAGTTGGCCCGGCGCGGGTACACGTGCGTCGGCCCGGATGCGGTAGCTGACGCCTACTGTGTCAACACCTGTGCGGTAACATCCACCAGCGAGAGAAAGAGCCGGCAGCTGATTCGCCGTCTGCACAACCTCAACCCGGAGGCGGCCATCGTAGTGATGGGTTGCTACAGCCAGGGAGCTGCTGGCAAGGTGGCCGCCCTGCCCGGCGTGAAACTGGTCATCGGTACGGACGGACGCAACCGTATTCCCGACTGGCTGGATGAGTTCCTGGGCGTTGGAGCTTCCGTTTCTGACTCTGAAGGCGGGGCAGAGCTGCAGCATGCCACCCCTACAGTCGACGTGAGGACGCCTTACCGTCTGCACGAGTTCGAAGAGTTGCCACTGGCACTCACGACCCACACCCGGGCGGTCGTGAAGGTGCAAGACGGCTGTTCACTATTC
>JBLNBY010000200.1:0-3095 GCA_050260295.1 Bacteroidota bacterium | reverse complement strand
GTTCACCTATGCGCTGGATCGCCTAGCTCACCCAGACCGAGCCCTTTTTACCGTTGCAGTAGGTAATGACGGCGACCTTCCCAAGCCACTTGGTCGAATCCAGGCACCCTCCGATGCCGTCAATGCAGTTGGGGTGGGAGCTTTCACCTTTGACGGCAACGGCAAGCCCATACGTGCTCCCTACAGTTGTATCGGAGCCGGTCGGGAGGGCTGCAAACTGAAGCCGGACTTGGTTGCATTCGGTGGAAGTGACCAGCGGCCAATTCATTTGGTGGGTCAGGGAGCAAGTAAGTGGCTGGCCTGGGGAACGAGTTTTGCCGCTCCTCTTGTGGCACGTCGTGCAGCTGAGCTTCTGGGCCGGTGCGACAGGATGACTCCGCTGGTCGCGAGGGCCTTACTCGTGCATACAGCGACCCATCCCCGCCGGACACAGGACCATGAACTGGGGCACGGCCTACTGGCCGATTCAGTTGATGATATCCTTCGTTGTCCCGCCAACAGAGTCACCGTACTCTTTCAAAACTCGATGTATCCGTCCAAGTGTGCCAGGCTTCCAATCCCTCTACCGATGGAGAGAAGGATCCGCGGCTTGGTGAGGCTGAAATGGACCATCGCATTGACCACACCCGTTCATCCCGAGCAACCCGACGACTATACAGACTGTTGCCTCGAAGACAGTTTCCATCCCCACAAGAACAAGTACCGCTTTTCCAACCCTCTCAATCAAAAGGAATTCGAGATTGTAGATATCGTAGAACAGCCGGAAACCGTTGAACGGCTGCTTAGCCAAGGATGGCAACAGTCCATATTCCCACACGCAGAGCCAGCGAGAAGGCAGACCGAAAAGGAATTGAGAGGCAACGCACTCAAGTGGGACACAGTAGTCCGGAAAACTAGGAACCTTAAACCGAGTTCACTGAACGAGCCATGTATAGTGCTGCACAGCATGGCCCGGAATGGGGCCAACAGCGAGTTGGAATACGCGGTCGCAATTACCATTGATGTCCCGGGTTACGAAGGTAGCCTCTATGATGACATCCTGGCGGTCTACAATCGGTTGGAACCGCTGCGGATCCGATCCCTCAACGAAGTGATGGTCACGGTTGCCTGATATCGATCTGGCTACCCACCATGTACTGCGAGGCAACACATGGTCGCGTGTGCCACGGTAGGCCAGAACCCCACAGCACCAAGAGCAGGGCCGCTCCGGGAGATCGGGGCGGCCTTCTCAGTCATACAAGCTTCACTAACGGTTCCCCCAACTGGCGACTAAGCTTCTCCATAACCTTCTGCCGGGTGGAGTCCCCATCTCGAAGAGTCAGCGCCTTCTCGATGTACTCCTGAGGCGTGAGCTTACCGCTCCGGTATTGGGTGCGGAGTTGGTCAAGCTTTTTTTCTTGATTCGCCGTCATTGCTGGCCACCTCCTGTACTGATAATACCAGATCTGGAGCAAGCAAGAGAAGTGCCAGAAAGTCCGCGAATAGCTCTAATCTAGCTATGTCGTCCTTGCCAAAGGCATCGACTTCCACAGCATCCACACACAGCACTCCTAGAACCTCGCCGCACACCTTGATGGGAACACAGACGACGGATCGGTAATCGTGGTTGGCAGACGGAAGCCGAGTCCACTTCGGATCTTCCCTGGTGTCTCTGCAGTTATAGACCCGACCCGTCGAGTAGGCCTCTCCTGCGCAACTACTCCTCACATTCAGGACCATCTTGCGAGTGGCGTTCTCGCTGTGCCCACAACTCGCAAGTACGACGAGTTCATCACGCTTGTCGGGCTTCAGAAAGACGGTCATTCGATGCTGGGACTTGGACTCCAACACCTGAGGGATTCCGGCGAGAACCTCGCGCATAAACGACAGCGCAGTATCCCGGTCGAGGTTATCAGCAAGGCAATCCGCCAAATCTCTGGCGATCAATTTGGCGAGGTATATGACCTTCCCCTTCCGCTCCGAGTCTTCACCCAACTTCCTCAATGCGTCTTGGAGCGCCGATACGCGGGCGTCGTTCTTGAATCTGAGGAGCCCTCTGAAGAGCTCAACTTCCCCGCCGTGAGTAAGGAAACGTATGACTCCCACCACCAGGTAGATGGCCAGAGCAGCAAGTGCTACAAAGACGAGTGCGGGCACGATCCAGGGGTATCTGGGTGCGACCGATGCGGTGATCCAGTCCAGCAACTCCTTCAACGCCTACTCTCCCCCTGCTAGCGGTGCTTCGACGGCGTCCAGGGACTTCCTGCTAGTGAATCCCTAGAAGAAAGACGGAACAACTGCGGCCGTCCCAGCCCCCTCGCTCACCCCGTCACTCCGCCCCGAACACCTCCTCCACCCCGCACCCCAGCGCCTTCGCCAGCCGCAGGGCCACGCTGACCCGGGGATCAGACCACCGCCCGGACTCCAGATACCTGATTGCCGTGTGGCTGTAGCCGAGCCTCCGGCCCAGCTCTGTCTGGCTGAGCCCTGCCGCCAGGCGTCGCTCTCGGATGGAGTTGCCGACCCGGGCAGGAGTCTCGTCCGGCGCGCCGGCGGCTCGCAGTGCGTCCCGCCAGCTCATGAAATAGTCCAGGGCGATGCTTTTCAGCACCGCATCCCGGCGGCCGGCTCGAATCGCCTCGAGGACCCGGTTGCGTGACCACCGGACCGTCCGCCGGGCCTCCGCCTCGTCCACCCCGGCCGCTGCAAGCGCCGCCGGCCACGAGCCAAACCGCTCCCGGGCCGAGGCGTAGAACCCGGAGTCCCAGGCGTTGGCCGAGTTGTCACTGAGGTCGGCCCCGTCGGCCGCCAACTGCCTGATCCGCTCGATGATCTGCTCATCAGTCCACGCCCTGGCCCGGCGCACGAGGTCCGGCGCGTAGCCAGCGGCCTGCAGCGCCGCCCCCCAGGAACCAAACAGCCGCTGTGCGGTGGCCACAAGGGATGAGTGCCGCTGCTGCATGCGATGGGCCGACAGGTCCTCGCCAGCGGTGGCTGCCTGCCGGATCCCGTCGATCACCGCTTCAGCCGTCCAAGTGCCGTCCGGGACCCGGTTGGTCGCCGCCACCTGGCGCACCTCGCGCTTGATGGCCTCCGGGTCAAACCCGGCGGCGGCC
>JBLNBY010000199.1:0-7333 GCA_050260295.1 Bacteroidota bacterium | reverse complement strand
GGAAGAAGCGAACGACACGGAGTTTGCCCGCAAACTGGCCCGCCTTGCCGACGTGTGGGTAAACGACGCGTTCGGGGCGGCCCACCGTGCGCACGCGAGCACGGCCGGAGTCGGGCAGTTTCTGCCGGGGGCAGCCGGCCTTCTGATGGAGAAAGAGATCTCCGTCATGGGCAAGGCACTGGAGAATCCGGAGCGGCCGTTCGTGGCGATCCTGGGTGGAGCGAAGGTAAAGGACAAGATCGCGGTCATCCGGAACCTCATTCCCAAGGTCGATGCCCTGTTGATCGGCGGAGGCATGGCTTATACCTTCCTCAAGTCCCAGGGACTCGAGATCGGCCACTCGATCCTGGACGAGAAGCACCTGGGCCTGGCCGGTGAGCTCTTGGAGCAGGCCCGGGCTCGTGGGGTCGAGGTGGTGTTACCGGTTGACGTGGTGGTCGCCGACCGCTTTGCTCCCGACGCCAACACCAAGGTGGTATCGGTCAACGAGATCCCTTCCGATTGGGAAGGTCTCGACATCGGTCCGGAAACCCGCAAGCTCTTTGCCGACCGGATTGCCAAAGCCGGCACGGTGATCTGGAATGGGCCGCTGGGTGTCTTCGAGATGGCGGCCTTCGCCGAAGGTACCAATGCGGTGGCCCGCGCTTTGGCCGGGAGCAACGCCATTTCGATCATCGGTGGTGGCGACAGCGCAGCCGCCATCGAACAGGCGGGGGTAGCGGACAAGATGACCCATGTCTCCACCGGCGGGGGAGCCTCTCTGGAATTCCTCGAAGGACGGGAGCTTCCCGGAGTGGCGGCACTGCAGGACGCTCCGGCCGCGGGCCGCTGAGTTGGGGAGGTTATCAGATTGCGGACACCGCTTTTGGCGGGAAACTGGAAAATGTACAAGACGGCAGAGGACGCGGCGGCGTTCGTCCGTGACTTTCTGCCGCGGGTTGCCGGACTCGAAGGAATCGAGATTGCTCTCTGCCCGCCTTTTACTGCCCTGACGACCGTGACGCAGGAGGCACGCGGCAGTGAGGTTGGAGTCGGCGCCCAAGATGTGTTCTGGGAGGAGTCCGGAGCTTACACGGGCGAGGTTTCGCCGGGCATGCTGGTGGCTGCGGGTTGCCGGTACGTCATCATCGGCCACTCGGAGCGGCGGCAGTATTTCGGAGAGACCGACGAAACCGTCAACCGCAAGGTGCTGGCGGCGATCGGGCACGGGCTGCGCCCCATCGTCTGTGTGGGAGAGAGCCTGAGCCAGCGGGAAGCTGGCGAGACCGAAGCGTTCGTAACGAGTCAGGTGCGGGCGGCCCTGGCGGGTGTCAAACCGGAGGCGGCCGCGGAGATGGTCATTGCGTACGAGCCCATCTGGGCCATCGGTACCGGGCGTAACGCTACCGGGGTGGAGGCCAACCGGGTCATCGGTCTCATCCGGCAGGAGGTGGCCAAGCTTTATCCTTCCAGCCCCGAAGTGCCGGCGCAGCTGCGCATCCAATACGGGGGTAGCGTCAAGCCGGAGAACATCGCGGAATTCATGAGCCAGCCGGAGATAGACGGGGGACTGGTCGGCGGGGCGAGCCTCGATCCAGCCGGTTTTGCCACGATCTGCCGGCTGAGTGCCGAGGCAGCCGCGCGTCGGAAGACCGGGTGAGCATGATCCATACCATACGATCCATACATGAACCAGGAGGCATGGCTCGTGAGAGCATGAGCCGCAAAAGTTGGAACGTACTCCTGGGATTTGCCCGAACGGAGGGGATGGAGAGAATGATCAGCGTGATCGAGCAGGTTCGTGCCCGCGAGATCCTGGACTCGCGTGCCAATCCCACCGTTGAGGTGGAGGTTACACTGGCGGACGATACCGTGGCGAGAGCGGCCGTACCTTCGGGGGCTTCGACCGGAACGTTCGAGGCCGTAGAGCTGCGGGATGGCGACAAGAGCCGCTATCTCGGCAAGGGTGTCCAGAAGGCGGTCGAAAACGTCAACGAGGTCATCAGCCCGCGGCTGGTGGGCATGGATGCCACCGATCAGGTCAGTATCGACCGCTTTCTGATCGAGCTGGATGGAACACCCAACAAGGCCAAGCTCGGGGCCAACGCCATCCTGGGCGTCTCCCTGGCGGTGGCCAAGGCTGCGGCCCAGTCGGTGGGGCTGCCGTTGTATCAGTACGTTGGTGGTACCAATGCCAAAGTGTTACCAGTTCCCATGATGAACATCCTCAACGGCGGCAAACATGCCGACAACAACGTCGACATCCAGGAGTTCATGATCCTTCCGGTGGGAGCTCCGAACTTCCCCGAGGCTTTGCGCATGGGGGCCGAGGTCTTCCATAACCTCAAGAGCGTCCTGGCCAAGCGTGGCCTCAATACCGCGGTCGGTGACGAGGGTGGATTCGCCCCGAACCTGAAGAGTAACGAAGAGGCGCTGCAGGTCATCGTGGAAGCGATCGAGAAGGCCGGCTACCGTCCGGGTGAGGACGTCGCCCTGGCGCTGGACGTGGCTTCTACCGAGCTGTTCGCGAATGGGCGTTACCGTTTCGCCGGTGAGGGCGTGGAGCGGAATACGGACGAAATGATCGAATTCTACAGCGGCCTCCTCAACCGTTACCCCATCGTGTCCATCGAAGATCCTCTGTCGGAAGAGGAGTGGGACGGTTGGGTCAAGCTGAATGCCGCGTTGGGTAACCGGGTGCAGTTGGTCGGTGACGACCTGTACGTAACCAATACGGAAAGGCTCGCCCGGGGCATCAAGATGCGGGCCAGCAACTCGATACTGATCAAGGTCAACCAGATCGGTACCCTGACGGAAACCCTCGAGGCAGTGGAGATGGCGCACAAAGCCGGCTTTACCGCCATCGTCTCGCACCGTTCCGGAGAGACGGAGGATGCCACCATCGCCGATATCGTCGTGGGTGTCAATGCCGGTCTGATCAAGACCGGCGCTCCTTCCCGGACCGATCGGGTGGCCAAGTACAATCAGCTCCTGCGCATCGCTGAAAGGTTGGCTGACAACGGCCGCTATCTCGGCCGGCAGGCGCTCAACCCCAAAATGTGATCGAGCCGATCCCGCCGCAAACGGCGGGGCTTTATCCCCAGCGGTTTGCGGCGGGATCATAACGGGCTCAGCCGTGGGCCACACACTTGCAGACCACCGTACAATGTGGTAATCTTAACCTATCCGCGTTGTCCCGGACGACATAAACCCCAGGGTCGTATCTATCGCTGCTCGTCCTGGGGGTTCGTCGGGCATCGAGACGAAGCCCCGAGCTTTCGTTCGTGCGGAGTGTCACATCCTCTCCCGGGGAGGGAGATAAGAATGCTGCGTACGTTGCTCGAGTTGGTACTGCTGCTGGTCGGGATCGCACTGACTGCCGTGGTGGCCGTACAGCAAAGCAAAGGTGAGGGGCTCGGCTCTATCGGCGGCGGAGCCCGCATGTTCTTCAACAACCGGCGGATGGGCAAGGAAGCCTTGCTGGACCGGCTGACGGCCATTTTGGGCGTAACCCTGGCTGTGCTGGCGATTCTGCTGATTCTCGTGGAATAAGCCGCGGCCACCTGGCCAGCTTGGCGAGTCGACCAGAGGACCTGGATCCGGAGTTACCTGGTATAAAAGTTGCAAGTAGAGCGTCTCCTATAGCTGGATATATCTTGTATCCAGCCGTGGCGGGACGCTTTTCCGTTGTGTGCAAACCGGTACAGTGCCGGCAGTCAGGCACTATGATGCAGTTTGTTTCCGACAGGAAAGTCAGGAACTGTCTCGAAATCCTTCCCAACCATTACAGTGGGGTAGGGGAGTCAATGGGGACGGGAGAGATGCTGCGGCCCGAGGGGGCCGGTTCGCGGGCAGTGGCCCGCAATTCATGGCTTTGGCTGATAACAGGCCTCGTTTTCGCCTTTGCGGGTGCTATGCTGCTGCCCTGGGTGCTGCAAAACCTTGATCCGGACCGGGAAGCGGGTCGAGGGGAGGCGACCTCAGCGGTGGTGGGCACGGGCGGAGCGGCCGGCCTGGCAAAACCGGTTTTGAGCCAGCCCGCAATTCTTTCGCTACGTACCCCGCTCTTGTCCAGCCAGACGACAGGCAAGGCGTATGAGATTCCTGCAGACGGACGCGTCGAAGGATACGAGTCACAGCCGATCGGACTCAGCCTTACCATGCCGCCGCGGCTGTATACGCCGCTTCTCTCCGGTATAGACCCGTCGAGCCTGTCCCCGGTTTCCAACTCTCCCACCAGTTCGGAAGGGGATACAGGTTCGACGCCTAAAGATGCTTCCGGGGAGGTCGAGCCGCTCCCGGTGAGTCCGAGCCGGGATCAAGCAGCCCTGGCCGAAGGGGAGGACACGATCACCAGCAGCTGGGTGCTGCCACGGCCGGCGGTTGCTCCCGTCTTCGGGGCCATCCTTCCGGCGGCAGCATATTCACCGTTGCCTGCGCAGGAGGTGCGGGGCGTTCACGCCAGCAGTAACCAGGCGGGATCGTCGCGGATGACCTCCATCGTCAAAACCATGTCCAAGGTCGGACTCAATGCGGTCGTAGTCGAGATCAAGGATGAGTACGGACGGCTGGCCTACCAGAGTCAGGTGCCCCTGGCCCGGCAGATTGGGGCGGGGACCAACCGGATTGCCGACGTGCGGGCGTTTTTGGATGACCTCCACGAGCGGGGATTCTACGTTATCGCTCGCCTGGTCACCTTCCAGGACGGAGTACTGGCTGAAGCCCGACCGCAGCTGGCCATTACCAGGCGCGACGGTGGGCTGTGGCGCAATCGCCAGAATCTCGCCTGGGCCGATCCTGGCCGGGCCGAGGTGTGGCGATACGAGGTGGATATAGCCGAAGAGGCCCTTCACCTTGGATTTGATGAGGTGCAATTCGACTATGTCCGCTTCCCGACCGACGGTGATGTGAGCAACATACGCTCCGTCGTACCGGCAGAGCGGCGGGTGGCGGTGATCGCCGGGTTCCTGGCCTATGCCCGGCAGCGCCTGGCCCCCTATGGCAGACCCGTTTCCGCCGACGTTTTCGGGTTCGTGGCTACCGCCCGGGACGATCTTGGGATCGGGCAGATCCTTGAGGATGTGGCGGCTTCGGTTGACTTCGTGTCGCCGATGGTGTACCCATCGCATTATCCAAAAGGGTCATACGGCTTTGACGATCCTGATGCCGAGCCGTATGGGGTGATTCGCCATGCGATGGCGGTGGCGGTAGAGCGGATTGGTGCGGCGAAACTTCGGCCGTGGTTGCAGAGTTTCAGCTTAGGCCACACCTATGGGCCGGCCGAAATCGCCGCTCAGATCCGGGCGGTTTCCGAGTCCGGGATCAGTGGCTGGCTCTTCTGGAATGCCAGCGGCCGTTACGATCTGTTGGAGGCGGGTGTGCCCGGAACGTGGTAGTAGCTGCGTAGCAACGACATACGGAGGTGTTTGGAGGAATGAGCTGGGTTCACGAGGCAGCGTCGGTTAACACAGCGACTAGGAAAAGTAACTTGCCATTGCGGTTACGACTGCTGTCTGTCACCATCGTGGCGCTCCTGGCAGCGCTTGCGGTCTTCATCCCCACTGCCGGTGTGGCTGAGGGTGAAGCTTCCGATTCCTGGCCGGCCAAACCGGTTACCGAATTTGCTGGCTGGTACCTGTCAGAGTCGTGGGTGAATCCGGTTGCCCCTGGTGTCACTCACGTCGAAGAGCGGTTCGTGAACCAGCAGGGAGGCCGGCTCGTCGTCCATCGGCTGCAGGTCGATCTGGAGGAACCGACGGTCCGGATCAGGCTCTCATTGCCCCAGGGCGAAGTCCTGCCTCTGGAAACACCCAGCAGCCGGGCACGGCGGGAAAGTACTCCGGAGGCGCCCGTGGTGGCAGCCATCAACGGTGACTTCTATACCGTCACGCCTCCTTTTGCCGGCCTGCCCATCGGGTTTGCCGCCCGGCAGGGTGAGTTGGTAAATACGGGCGTCAGTAGCTGGCGGGCCCTGGGTTTTTGGGCCGACGGCCGAGTCGACATAGACAACCTGGGCATGGTCGGATATGTCGAGTTTTTCGACGAAGGGCAAGAGGACGAGAGCGGAGTCAGGCTCTCCATCGACCACGTCAACCGTCCCCGGGGTGCGAGCGGCCTCAACTTGTTTACGCGCACCTACGGACCGGGGACACTTGCGGATGACACTGGTTTGGATGTAGTCGTAAAGGCGGACAACCTGCCGCTGCGTCCGGGGGTGCCCCTCACCGGTACCGTGGTGGCGGTGATCCCCAACCAACGCAACACGAGCATTCCGGCGGACGGTTTCGTCCTTTCCGCAGCAGGATACAATCGCGCACAGGTCGAGTCGCTTGCAACGGTGGGCAAGCGGGTAAAGGTGACAACTCATTTGGTGGCTTTGGAGGCGAAAGCCAACTGGGACGACGTATCCGAGGTCGTGGGTGGCAGCCCCCGGCTCGTAGTTGATGGCAAGGTATCGAGTGAGCGCCACAGCAGTCTTCCCTGGAATAATCGTGAACCGCGTACGGCTGTCGGCTACCGGGGCAAGACTGTCTTCTTCGTCACCTGGGATGGCCGCCAGCCGGGCTGGAGTGACGGGGCGACCATGCAGGAGCAGGCCGAATACTTCCTGGCCCTGGGGGCGGAGGAAGCTCTCAACCTTGACGGCGGCGGTTCAACGGATTTTGTGGTGCGTCAGCCAGGAAGTTTGCTGGCTGCGGTGGCTAACCGACCTTCGGATGGCTGGGAGCGCTCTACTTCCAACTCGCTGCAAGTCGTAAGTTTGGCCACAAGTGATGGTGTCTTGGCGCAATTGCTGATGGTTCCGCAGGAAGCACGGGTGTTGCCCGGAGCGGCCGTGCAGTTTGAGACCATTCCGCTGGATGCGGCCGGCCGGAAGGTGGCAGTGGATGGGCCGATCGAGTGGGAAGTCCGCCCCGTGGAGGCCGGACGGGTTGACGATGATGGCGGTTTCGTTGCCGGCCAGGTGGACGCTCTGGTCGTAGCACGAGCCCGGACGGGCCAGGGCGGGGCCGAGAAGGTAATCGAGGGACAGGCGCGGGTGACGGTGGTTCAGACGCCGGTGCGCCTGGAGCTGCTCCCAGCCTCGGTTTCGCTGGATCCCGGGTGGGAGGTCACGCTCAATGTTAGCGCGTACGACGAGCTGGGACGGCGGGTATACATGGCACCCGACCAGCTGGAATGGCAGGTGGAGGGTGAAGCCGGGCGGTTTGATCCCCAGACTCGTACCTTCGTGGCGGCCGACACCAACGGGGTCAGCACGGTGCGGGTGAAGCTGGGGGAGTCAGAGGCAAGCGCCACCATCTCCGTCGGTCAACCCCCCTTCTTAATTGAAGATTTTGAGGACGCCAGTGAT
>JBLNBY010000198.1:0-3501 GCA_050260295.1 Bacteroidota bacterium | reverse complement strand
GGGAAGAGTTTGCGGCGGGCGAGGTCGCCGGTAGCCCCGAAGATGACCACTATGCAGGGGGGAGCAGGTGAGACGGCTGCGGCCACGGCGGGCACCTCCTTCCGTGTATGGCTCGTCGGAGTTGGCAGCAGTAGGCAGAGCCCGCAACACCGGCGAGGCAGGGCCTGGTAATTCACCACCCGGCTGAAGCCGGGGGCATTCTGGCGAAATTCTTGTAACCGATAATAGATCTTCTTTGAGGCGAGGTAAAGGTACAGTCATAGTGCTACCCGGCCCTGCCGACCTGACCGGGCCTATCCGTTACCATCGTTCCCGTTTTTGGGCGGGTGCGAGCGTGGTAAACTGTCCGGGGAGGGAGTGGGTAGTTAGAATGGCAGAGACGCAGACAGGGACGGTCCGGGTGCGTATCGCCCCCAGCCCGACCGGTCCTGTACACATCGGTAACATTCATACGGCACTCTTCAACTGGCTCTTCGCCCGCAAACAGGGCGGCACCTTCATACTACGCTTCGAGGATACCGATCAGGAACGCTCCGATCCCAGGTGGGAAGAGTTGATCTACAAGGAGATGCGCTGGCTGGGCCTGGATTGGGACGAAGGCCCGGACATCGGCGGACCGTACGGCCCCTACCGGCAGACCGAGCGCCTAGACCTCTATCAAACATATGCGCAGGAGCTGATGGATCGGGGTTACGCCTACTACTGCTACTGCACCCCGGAAGAGCTCGAGGCCGAGAGAAAGGCTGCCGAAGAGGCAGGCCAGGCGTACAAGTACAGCCGTCGCTGTCTGCACCTGACCGAAGCGGAGCGGGCGCAGGCGGAAGCCAAGCTGCGAGAGCAGGGACGCCGGCCGGTCATCCGCTTTCGCGTGCCCGAGGGCCAGGTGCTGGTCTGGGATGATCTGATCCGGGGCAGGATCGAGACAGCATCCGACACCGTCTCCGATTTCGTCATCATGCGGGGCAATGGCATTCCTCTCTACAACTTCGCCGTGGTGGTGGACGACATCACCATGAAGATCACGCATGTGATCCGTGGCGAGGGGCACATCAGCAACACCCCCATGCAGCTTCTGGTCTATCAGGCGCTGGGGGCAGAGGTGCCGAAGATCGGCCACATCGGCCACATCCTCGGAACTGATGGCAAGAAGCTCAGCAAGCGGAATGGCGATGCCTACGTCGGTGATTACCGTGACCGGGGATTCCTTCCCGAGGCGCTCTTCAACTTCATGGCCTTGCTGGGGTGGACGCCCCCGGACGGCGAGGAGATCCAGAGCCGGGAAAGCATCATTCGGGAGTTTGACCTGGAGCGGGTAGGCAAAGCGCCGGCCATCTTCGACCTCCAGAAGCTGGAGTGGATGAACGGCGTCTACATCCGCACCCTCAGCCGTGCCGGGCTGGTCACCCGCTGCCTTCCCTATCTGCAGCTTGCCGGGCTGGTCGAGCAGAATCCGAGCCAGGAAAAGCGCGAGTGGATCGGGCGGGTAGTCGGCCTGGAGCAGGAGCGGATTCGCACCCTGGCGGAGATCGTGCCGGCTACCGAGTATTTCTTCAAAGAAGAGATCACTTATGAACCGAAGGCAGTTCAGAAGGTGTTAAAGCCGGAGAGTCGCCCGCATCTGGAAGCTGCGCTCCGCATTCTCGAGGAGGTCGACGAGGCCAGCTGGGTGGCGGAGACGCTAGAGAGGTTGCTTGACGGATACGTCAACGAAAAGGGGCTGAAGCGGATCGAGGTCTTCCAACCCATCCGGGTGGCCGTCACCGGGCGAACCGCCAGCCCGCCGCTCTTCGATACGCTGGCAGTACTTGGGCCGAGGAAGGTGCGGGAGCGGATCAGTTACGCCCTGGAGCATCTCGTTCCGGCGGCTTGGCGATGACGGAGTACGGTATACGGGCAGCGTGTGTACGTGAGAGGAGCCGGCTGGCAGGGGAAGCCGGTCCCTTTCACATCTTTTGTGGATGACTTGCCGGGATCCATGTACCGGCCCCGCCACACTTGAAGGATTTCCCGGATCTGGGGGGGAAATGACCCGGATGGTCAGACTGACCAGAAAGGGGAAGGTGCGGATGTCCGCCCAGCGGTACAGGGTTTGCAGGAGTATAACCGTTATGATTGGCATTGTTCTGCCCGTGGTGGCTGGCCTGTTGACGCTGGCTGTCAATGGGGTCGGCGCCGATAACCCGATGGTCAAAGGCGTGGAGATTCGGGGGAATCACGAAATCCCGACCGATGACCTTCTTGCCCTGATTACCCATACACGAATCGGCGAACCGCTCGATTACACCAGTGTGGCCGAAGATGCCAACGCCCTTCTTAACACGGGTTGGTTTCAGCTGGTGGAGTGGGACCAAAACACCTTCTATGAGAATGGTATAGTGATCTTCGAGGTAGAAGAGTACCCGAAGATCAGCGAAATCCGCATTTCCGGCCTTACCGTCCTTGCTCCGGAGAAGGTTGCTGGCTATCTGCGTGCCCGGGTGGGTCGTGTTTATAATCGCAAAGAGATGGTGGAAGACCTGAGCACACTGGCGCAGAAGGTCTATGACAAAGAGGGGATAGCCTTGTGGCGGATCGAGGACCTCCTCGACGAAGAGACCGGGGTGTTCACGCTCACCCTGGGGGAAATGCGAGTTGGGCAGATTACTATCCAGGGGAATGAAAAGACCCGGGATTATGTGATCCGTCGCGAGTCGGTCCTGCAACCTGGAGATGTTTTCACGCGCGGTAAGCTACTTGAGAGTCTGCGCCGGATCACTATGCTCGGGCATTTCGAAGATTACCCCGAAGTTGAACTATCCCCCATCCAGCCCGAAGGGCAGGAAGAGTTCGTGATGGATATTACCATAAGGGTGAAAGAACGGAAGACCGGCCTGGCTTCGGTGGGAGCGGGTTATAGCAGTAGCAGCGGTTTCATGAGTTTCGTCGAGGTAGGTGACACCAACTTCCTTGGTCGGGGTGAGACTGTCAAACTCCGACTCGAGGCGGGTAGTAAAGAAACCACATATGATGCGGAGTTCTATGAACCATATCTGGGTGGGACGAGAACCTCGTTCGCTCTGCGGCTATACAATACCCGCACGTCTCGGTCGACGGAAGGCGGGCAGCAGTACGATCAACGCCGCCGGGGTGGCAGTGTCACCCTCGGCCGGCCGATTGGCGACTATACGGAGTTGACCGCTGGGATCAAGATCGAGAACGTACTGAATGAGGGCACAGGTGCTCCGACTGGCGGGCGCTCGCACAGCCTGCAACTGGGTCTGAATACGAACACTACAGATCATCCTTTTGTACCAACCACGGGTTACCGTAACTCGCTCTCGATACAGTTCGCCGGTGGGCTACTACGGGGTGACGCACAGTTCACCAAGTACGAGGACCAATTTGCTTACTACCGCAAGGTGGGGGCTAGCGGTCAGGTGTTGGCGCTACGACTTGCCGCAGGAGCGAGCACGGGGAACGTTCCTGACCAGGAGAAGTTTCTGGTTGGTGGTGCGGATACGG
>JBLNBY010000197.1:0-3024 GCA_050260295.1 Bacteroidota bacterium | reverse complement strand
AACGTTCCGTCTGGCACTGCACCACGATCCCGGTAGGAATGTGCGTTATACGGATGGCCGATTCGGTCTTGTTGACGTACTGACCGCCCGCACCACTGGCCCGGTACGTGTCGATCCGGAGTTCCTCTGGCTTGATCTCCACGTCGGTGTCATTCTCCACCACGGGCCAGACATCAACTGATGCGAAGGAGGTGTGCCGGCGTCCCGCCGCATCGAAGGGCGAGATGCGGACCAGCCGGTGAACCCCCCGTTCGGCCCGCAGATAACCGTACGCATACTCGCCGTTTATCTGCAACGTGGCGCTCTTGACACCGGCCTCGTCACCGGGGAGCAAGTCGAGCAGCTGGACCTGAAAACCGCGGCGTTCGGCCCAGCGTGTATACATCCGCAGGAGCATCTCGGCCCAGTCCATCGACTCGGTACCGCCCGCACCCGGATGGATGGCAAGTATTGCGCTATTGCGATCATACTCGCCTCCCAGAAGTGACTGGAACTCAAGTTGCACTACTTGCTTCTCGAGCTTTTCCACCGCCGCAGTCAGCTCGGCCAACGTCGCACTCTCATCGGTGCTCCCAGCGCCGGCCTCCATCTCCTCTTCCACCAGTTCCAGGAGAACCTCCGCTTCCTCAGCGGCTGCAGCCGTTTCGTCAAATATCCGCAGACGGCTCTTGACATTGCTTGCCTCACCGATGACATGCTGGGCACGCTCCCGATCCTGCCAGAAATCGGGGGCTGCCATCTGCTCTTCAAGCTCGGCCAGCCGCGCGCGGCCGCGATCTATGTCAAAGGTAGACCCTCATTTCGTTCAACCGGCGAGTCAGCTCGCTCAACCTGTCCTTGAGCGGTGAGAGTGTCAGCTCCATAGCCATCGCCGTAGCACCTCCTCGGTAACGCCCTTACTCTTCACCTAACATCGTTACTCTTTTCCGTGTTACTCTTTACCATCACCAGCGGCTGCCCCCGAACCGTCGGCATCCGCATTACGCCCATGGCACTTCTTGTACTTCAACCCGCTGCCGCACGGGCAGGGATCATTGCGCCCCACCTTCTGAACGCGGCGTGGTTCGGGTCGTCCTGGCTGTGCCACACCCGGCCGCCCCTGAGCCCCGGCTGGGGACGTTACTCCGTTTCCGGCTGTTCCGCTGCCGGCCCCCCCATCCCCCGACAGGGCAAATGGCGGCAGGCTACCGCCCGAATAGGTGGCCCGGGCCAGCGACGCCGGCATCACTCCCCCTACCGCCCCAAGCGGTGCGGAAGCACGGGTGGTGGCTCTCCCGGGCCCGGCCCCTGGTGACGCCGCCGCCCTGCCATCGGCGTTTGCCGCACCCGCCGCGCCGGCCGGCCACGTCTGTGCTGAACCAGCGGCACCATCAGGCTGGCCGCCGGCTCCCGGCGGTGCCACGCTCACCTGCACCCGGAAGAGGTAGCGGAGTGCCTCCTCATTGATACGCTCCATCATGGCCCGGAACATCTGGAAGGCCTCGAGTTTGTATTCCACCAGCGGGTTCTGCTGCCCGTAGGCCCGCAGCCCGATGCCTTCCCGGAGATCATCCATGTCCCGCAGGTGCTGCATCCACTGCGCGTCGATCACCCGTAGCAGGATGATCCGCTCGACCTCGCGTAGCGTTTCCGCACCCAGCTCTGCTTCACGCCGCTGGTAGAGACGGAAGATCTCCTCTTCGACTCGCCGCAGGATTTCGGACCGGTCCTCGGCCGTGCGGCGCGGCAGATCCGTCGCGGTAAAGCTGGCCGGCCTGCCTACCAGTTCAACCAGGCGCTGTACGAGAGATTCGAGATCCCACTCTTCCGGCAGCACCTTTTCGGGGGCATACGATTCAACCAGGCTGGTCGCCACATCCTTGAGGATCTGCTGGACCCGCTCTTCCTGGCTCTCACCCAGGAGAATCCGCCGACGCCACGCGTAGATTGCCTGGCGCTGCTGGTTCATCACTTCGTCATACTCGAGGACTTGCTTGCGCAGCTCGAAGTTGCGGGCTTCCACCTTCTTTTGAGCGTTCTCGATCGCCCGGGTGACCCGCCGGTCCTCGATGGGCATCTCTTCGTCCCAACCCAGCCGATCCATCAGCCCGGCAATCCGCTCGGAACCAAAGAGCCGCATCAGGTCGTCTTCCAGGGAAACGTAGAACCGTGACGAACCGGGATCACCCTGCCGTCCCGAACGCCCGCGCAACTGATTATCAATGCGTCGGCTTTCGTGGCGTTCCGTCCCGATGATATGCAGCCCGCCGAACTCCACCACCTCGCGGTGTTCGTCCTGCATTGCCCGTGCCTCTTCCTCCAGATACTGCTGGAAGAGACGCCGGGCCTGCTGAACCCGCTCGTCCAACTCACTTTCATCCACACGCCGTTCGGTGGCCAGGCGGATCTCCTCGGGAGTATAGCCTTTTTGACGCAGGCGTTCCTTTGCCTTGTATTCCGGGTTGCCGCCCAGCAGGATGTCCGTACCACGCCCGGCCATGTTGGTGGCGATGGTCACCATACCCGGACGGCCTGCCTGAGCAATGATCTCTGCTTCCCGCTCGTGATACTTGGCATTCAGCACCTGGTGTGGGATGTTGCGCCGGCGGAGCATATCACTCAGATGCTCCGACTTCTCAATCGAGATCGTGCCCACCAGCACCGGGCGCCGCTGCTTGTACATCTCCTCGATCTCGTTCACGACAGCCTTCCACTTCGCCCTCTCCGTGCGGAAGACCAGGTCCGGGTTGTCGGTACGGATCATCGGCTTGTTCGTCGGGATCACGACGACGTCCATACCGTATATCTTGCGGAACTCTTCCTCTTCGGTCTTGGCCGTACCGGTCATACCGGCGACCTTCTCATACATGCGGAAGTAGTTCTGGAATGTGATGGTTGCCAGCGTCTGGCTCTCCCGCTGGATCTTGACGCCCTCTTTGGCCTCGATCGCCTGGTGAATCCAATCGGAATAGCGGCGGCCAAACATGAGGCGGCCCGTAAACTCGTCGACGATGATGACCTCGCCGTCCTTGACCACGTAATCCC
>JBLNBY010000196.1:0-2825 GCA_050260295.1 Bacteroidota bacterium | reverse complement strand
TCACACAGAAGATTGCTGCCGGTCCCGGCACACCCGCAGCCCGTTAATCCGCCAGCAGGTGGCGCAGCGCGTGATAGCCACGGGTTGCCGTCGTCTCCGGCATCGAAACGACTCTGGCCACTCCCTCGGCTCCGGCGAGCGCCAGAGCACCGGCATAACCGAAATACCGGCTGCGGCTGCTTGGCCACTCGAGCGGGCCGGAAAGGCAGGCAAAGCGTCGGTAACCGTGTGCCAACAGATGCTGAACTGCCTGTATCGCTCCCCCCTGGTCATCGCCGGCCACGACGGGAATCCCCGGCAACTCAGGATCGCGGTTGTCAATGAGTACCAGCGGCAGCCCCTGCACGGCCACCTGCCGGACGAGCTCGGGCGGCACCTCCGGGCCGGCCAGCAGGAAACCGCCAAACCTGCCGCCGGCCACCGCCCGGTGCAAATGTTCCGCGTCTATCTCCCCCACCGGCAGGGGCACCAGGTGGTAGCCATGCCGGCCAAGCTCCGCGCTGGCCGCGTAGAGTACGGCGGAATAGAAAGGATCTTCATTGCGGCGGACCCGGTGGTAACGGACGATGAAGCCGAAGGAATCGGGCCGAGCCGAAGTGAGGTGGCGTGCCGAATCATTGGGCACGAACCCCAGCCGGGAAGCGGCAGCCAAAACCCGCTCGCGTGCCGCATCACCCACGCCTCCCTTACCGTTGAGGACCCGGGAGACGGTGGCAACCGAAACTCCCGCCTCTGCCGCTACATCCCGAATGGTGCGCCGTACCACCTGCGAAGGTCCCCCCCTCTACGTAACCGTTTTCTCTCTTGTTACATACGCCGGTGGCCGGTCGATTCCTCCCTCGAACGGGAGAACAAATTCAGTACTGGAATCCCATTTCCCCAGACCCAGTAACTGAATACTCCTACTCCGGGGTCAGACAAAGGCAGAGGTTGAATAGACAAGGGAGACCCCGAAGGGAGGATTCGCATGGTGCCGCATAAGGACAAGTTCGCCTTTGTGCTCTTCCTTATTCTGATCCTGCTGATTCTCGGTGACGAGTAAGTTCGAGGAGCCAAGATCCTGGCGTTACCTGTCACTTGGGGCGGTGTCCGATCCAATCACCGGGGATCCCGCCCCTTTTTGCTGATTTCAGCCTATGCTCCCATATCCCGTGACTTACCCCGGACGTATTTTGTTACCGGTCGCGGGGAGACACCGGAAACCCCGCTCCAAATCCAGTACAGGGGGGATAGAGATGCCGGACGGACTGGGCGGACTTTTTGGCGGCCGCTGGGCTTTCGTGATCTTCCTGATCCTCATCCTGTTGATTCTGGGCGACGAGTAAGGAATGGCCACTCTTAACCTGAGTTGCCGAAAGGAGGACATTGGATGGGCGGTTTCACCTGGGGACCTCGGTGGACGTTCGTGATCTTCCTGATCCTCATCCTCCTGCTCCTTGGCGACGCTTAGAAACTGCATCTATGCAGCCAGTATGGGCCACCCCGCGGGCCGGGGTGGCCCAAGTTCACCCCTGAATTCGTCTTTCGGAAACAGGATCGAAAAGGTATGAATCCTCCGGTGCCCACGCCAAAAAGCATTCATCACCGTCACGCAGTGGTCTGGTGGCCGGCGTGACCGTCTGCAGAGAAAAGCTTGCGGTTTCTGCAAGGTCTGTGGCAGGACGCAGTTCAATCAACCTATACCACCCCTGGAATTGGGTACCGGTGACTTTCATCCGCGGCGTGACCATACTTCCTTCCTTGAAATCTGCAGGATCGAAACCAACAAGGATGTTCTCCGGCCGGATACCGAGAAGCAGGATATCTCTTCCCTTCCCTTCCCCTGACGCCCACCGGGCAAGCTCGCCAGCCCTTTCCAGGGTCAGTGACACTTTCACCTCGCCAATGGCCGGCACTGTCAACCCGAGAAGCGTGTCTGGGGGGGCACCGGTGAGCCGGGCCTCGAGGACGTTGAGCGGCAGCGGGCCAAAGCCGCGCGCCACGGCAAGATGCAGGGGATTGGCGTATACCGCTTCCGGCTTTCCCTGCTGAAGCAGTTGCCCCTCGGCCAGATATGCTACCTCGTCTGCGACCGCCAGGGCGCACAACGCGTCCCGGACCGCCCAGAGCACAACCGTCTCGTGCTCCAGCTCACGCAGATCCCGCAGCAACTTGCGGACCAGCATGATCGTTTCCTGGCGGCTCTCGTGAGGCAAGTCTGCCACGGGGTCGTCCAGCAACAAAACGCGTGGCCGGGAGGCGAGACTGCGGGCCAGGGCCACCCGAAAAGCCTCTTCCACTGTCAACCCATCCGGATAACGGTCGAGAAGACGTGCCACGCCCGTGGCCTCGGCCCAGCGCAGAACCTCCCCTTCTGGATCTGTGCGAGCTGCCGCGTCTTCTCTGGAGGCGGACCTGATGCCCCTCGCATCCAGGCTCTTTCTAAAAAGCAGCCCGGCAGCGATGTTGCGATACACCGACAGATTGGGCCAGAGGGCGCAGTCCCTCCCGATCAGGGCCATCTGCCGAGCAGCGACGGGCAGGTGATCGACCCGGCGTCCATCCACTCTGATCTCACCGGAATCCGGCTGCTCGAGACCGGCCAAACACCGCAGCAGGATCGATTTGCCCGCCCCGGCCGGACCGGTCACCATGGTGAGAGCCCCGGATTCTGCCCGCAGGGAAACGTCACGAAGCAGGGCCGGCGTGGACTCCACCGCCTGGCGTGGCTGTTTACGCCACTTGGTCAAACCGGCAACGCTTAGCTCCACCTCGCCCACCTCCCAGCGGCAGCGTTCAATCGTGCGACCAGCGTTCAATCGCACGACCACGAAAACCTTGCTGAT
>JBLNBY010000195.1:0-4243 GCA_050260295.1 Bacteroidota bacterium | reverse complement strand
GTCCCGCCGGCGGCGATCGACTCCGTCAGCACCTCCCGGACCCCGGCAAAGAGCCGCTCCACCTGATCCCGGGTCAGCTCGCCGGCTGGGGTAAGGGGATGGATACGGGCACGGAAGAGGGCTTCATCGGCATAGATGTTACCGATGCCCGCCACCACTTCCTGATTGAGAAGAAGTGACTTGATCGGCTGCCGCCGCCCCTGCAAGCTTTCCCCAAAACCTGCGGCCGTCCAGTCATCGGAAAGCGGCTCAGGGCCGAGTTTCGCAAAACCTTCGGGAACGGAAAGCAAAGCCACGGCACTCTCTGTGGTAGCTGCGGACTCCGCAACAGCCCCCGCTTTCACCGCTTGCGCGTCTTCCTTCCCTCCCGCATTCCAGGATATTAGGTAAAGCATGGCAAACTTGCGAGTGTCCACCAATCGCAGGGGTGGACCGTCGTCGGCGAAATCGACCACCAGCGAGACGTGTTTTTCGGCCGGCGGGCCAAACAGAATGCGTCCCGTCATGCGTAGATGCAGAAGCAACGCTTCCTCGCCCGGCTCGAGCGGCAGGATCAGATACTTCCCGCGCCGAGCCGGCTCGCCGATGCGCCGCCCCCTCGTCACTGCAGCCAGTTCAGCGGCCTCGACATTCTGAAGCAGCCGACCTTCCAGCACACGAATATCCTCGATCATCCGCCCGGCAACCCACGGTGTGAGCGTCCGGCGGATGGTTTCTACCTCGGGAAGCTCAGGCAAATAGTTTCACCTCTCGTTACCAGCATCACCGGCATCAGTGGCATCACTGGGATCACTGGCATCAGCGGCATCATCAGCATCACCGGCATATGCGGCATCACCTGCATAAGCGGCATCGCCGGCATCGTCGTCGTCACCGGTACGACCGGGCTGCCACGGCCGGGTATCCGCCCAGTTACTGCCCACTTCCACATCGACCTTCAGCGGCACTTTCAACTCGACGCAATTCTCCATCGCATCCTTGACCAGCGCCGCCATCTCGTCGACTTCGGACTGTGGCACTTCCAGCACCAGTTCATCATGGACTTGCAGGATCATCCGGCCGGCCAGCCCCCGGGCCCGCAACCTTCGCTGCACTTCCACCATGGCCACCTTTATGATATCGGCGGCGCTCCCCTGAATGGGTGTATTCATCGCCATCCGCTGGCCAAAACTGCGCTGCGCATAATTGGATGCCCGCAACTCCGGTATGAACCGTCTCCTGCCCAGCAAGGTCGTCACATACCCGTCCCGCTTGGCACGCTCCACCGTCTCGTCCATGTACCGTTTGACGCCTGGGTAGCGGGCGAAGTAGGCGTCGATGTAGGCCTGGGCCGCCTCCCGGGTCAGCCCCGTACCACGGGCCAGCCCATACCCGGAGATCCCGTAGATGATACCGAAGTTGATGGCCTTGGCGGCGCTTCGCTGCTCGGGCGTCACCTCGGTCGCCGGAATGCCGAACACCTCCGCCGCCGTGCGGGTGTGGATGTCGGTCTCCGAGAAGAACGCCTCCTGCAGCGCCGGGTCATCGGCCATATGGGCGAGCACCCGCAGCTCGATCTGGGAGTAATCGGCGGCGATCAAAAGGTGTCCGGGCGGTGCGACGAAAGCCTGCCTGATCCGCCTGCCCGCCTCACTGCGAACCGGGATGTTCTGCAGGTTGGGGTCGGAGCTGCTCAGCCGCCCCGTGGCGGTGACCGTTTGATGGAAGGTGGTATGAACTCTACCGGTCGCCGGGTTGACGAGGCCCGGCAGCGCGTCGATGTACGTCGACTTGAGCTTGACGAGCTGGCGATAGTCGAGGATGAGGGCTACAACCTCGTGCTTGTCTGCCAACTCCTCCAGCACGTCAGCGCTGGTCGAAGGCCCGGTCTTGGTCTTGCGGATCACCGGCAGCCCCAGCCTGGTAAACAAGACATCGGCCAGCTGTTTCGGTGAGTTGAGGTTAAACCGCGTCCCAGCCAGATGATAGATCTCCTCCGCTAACCGGTCGATCTCGCTGCCCATCTCCCGGGACATCCGGCGCAGCAACTCCACATCGATGGCTACTCCCGCCTGCTCTATTGACGCCAGCACGCGGCAGAGGGGCATCTCGACCTCCCAGAAGAGCTCCGCCAGCCCCTCTTCCTCAAGCCGCCGGGCTAGCACCGGCTGAACCTGCAAGGTCGCCACCAATTGCCGTACTGGCACGGCCGCAGCTGCGCCGCTCGTTTGCCGTCCTTCCGATTCAGGTAAACTGCCTGGGTCTGCCGTTGTGCGTGCTGCCGGCAGGCGGAAGGCAGCCGCCAGCTCGAGCGGATTCGCCGGAGTAGTATTGGGATTGAGTAGATAGGAAGCGATCAGGGTGTCGAAGTTTGGGCCGTCCAGGGTCAAATCCAGGTGCTTCAGCCGGTGCATCTCTTGTTTGAGGTCGAACCCGACCTTGAGCCAATCCTTGCTCGTGAGCCAATCGGCGATCTCGGAGCGCAGCGCCTGGACCACGTTCATGGGAAGCAACAGGGCCCCGTCTCTGGTAGCCAGCCCCAGCCCGAGCCCAAGTCCCAGGCCGTTTCCCAGGCCAAGCTCGAGTCCCACGCCCCGACCTGGACCATCCCCGGCGAAAACGCCGACTGCCTGGAGGGCGAGTGATGGCAGCTCAGCGGGAAACTCCCGGCCGCTTCCGCTGGTGTCGGCTGGCTCAGCTTCCTTGATGCCGCTTTCTCCCCGCCGGCGCAGCTCGGAGATCTTTCTCCGGGCCTCGTCGGGATCATGCACCCAGATGGCCGAAAACCCCGCGGAGTCCCCAGCAGCCGATTCTTCAGCAGTGCCAAACAGGCCCTCCTGGTGTGCCGGCTTCTTCCGCCCGTGCCCCGCTTCCGTGCCGGCATCAGCGGCAGCGGCTGCTCCGCCCGGCAGATGCGCATGGCCGGCCGTGGTGGAGGCCGCCGAAACAGTCGCGCTGGCTGCCCCGTTTCCCGCCCCCTGGCCGGGAAGGAGGTCTTCCAGGTCTTTCCTTAGCTGGCGAAACTCAAGTTCTGTCAACAACGCATCGAGCCGGGGCCAGTCCGGTGGCCCGAACCGGGACGCCTCAAGATCCAGTGCTACGGGTATGTCGCGCCGGATCGTCGCCAACTCCCGGACCTTCAGCGCCCGTTGCCGGGTGGCTCCGTCCTGCAGACACCTGGCGACGCGGGCCGGCAATTCGTCCAGGTGGACAAAGATCTCCTCGAGGCTGCCATACTGGCTGAGGAGTTGGGTCGCCGTCTTCTGGCCTATACCCGGGACACCGGGAAGGTTGTCGGAGGTGTCACCCACCAGTGCCTTCCAATCAGGCACCTGCGAGGGTGCTATGCCAAGCAGCTCCCTGACCCCGCCCGGGTCAAGGCGAGCCAGGTCAGAGATACCCTTACGGGTCAACAATACCTCCACATCTTCCCCGGCAAGCTGCAGGCAGTCGCGGTCGCCGGTCACAACCAGCGCACCCAGCCCCGCCTCCCCCGCCTGCCGGCTGAGCGTCCCCAGGACGTCGTCGGCTTCGAAACCGTCAATCTCGCGGATTGCGACGCCCATGGCTTCCAGCAACTCGTGGGTGCGCCGCACCTGAATACGCAGTTCATCCGGCGCAGGTGGGCGGGTTGCCTTGTACTCATCGAACTCTTGATGGCGAAACGTAGGAGCCGGCCGGTCAAAAGCGACCACCATCCCGAGCGGCTTCTCGTCCTTCATCAGCCGCAGCAACATGCGGGTAAACCCCAAAACCGCCTGCGTTGGTTCACCAGCAGAAGTCATCAACGGCGGCAACGCATGAAAGGCGCGGTGCAGCAGGCTGTGCCCGTCTACCAGCACCACCCGGGACTTTTCTTGGGCCAAGCATCCCACCTCCACCCAGTTAATTTAGCATTTTCGCGCCGCTACCGCACTCCCGCAGTGTTACTCCGCGCTGGATTCAAACCGACTATTAGTGCACTAACTATTGACATCTCTAAGGAGAACCCCGCGAATTCCTTGACGGTGCGGGAGGAATTTCCGGCGTTGTGGCGAAGGGTTCATCAGGTACTCCCCAACCGGTGACATCGATTGTATTTAGTGCACTAATCTCTACGGAGGTGGCTTGGGGTTGGCGCGCAAGGTCTGTTCCGGCAGAGTATTCTCGTCCGCCCTACAGGCGCTATTGGCGGCCATGGTTGGGGCAATGCTGGCGCTCGTTCCGGCCGTCCGAGTACGCAGCGCTTTCCTGGAAGTTGCAAACCCCAGCTTCGAAGAGCCTC